>JBAXNY010000012.1:0-17358 GCA_037133535.1 Actinomycetes bacterium | reverse complement strand
TGATTGCAGTAAGCGCCTGGCTCTCACTCATTGCAATAAGTGCGGCGCGATCGCGCGGATAGAAGAGTGCTTGGCGGATCGCACCAAAAATCTTCGGGCTCTGTTCACTTCCACTTCGTTCATTGACGGTATAGAAACAATCTTGTGCTGCTAATAAATCTGCAACATCAGAGCTGCGTTGGGAGACTCCAGCAATCGCCAACTTACTTGTCCCGTTGCGTAGTGCGCTCTCAAAGTATGCGGCTTGATGTGCGCGATGAAAGGCGCCAACTCCAAGGTGAATAACACCAATCGGCAAATTACTGACGTCGTAAGTAGGTGGATTGGCCAGAGTAAATGTTGCAAAATTACTGCCGTTGAGCTGTTTCATTAGAGCTTAAAGAAATCCTTACTCAAGTGATAGGCAATCTGTGGCGCCAATTCGATTGCAGCACTCTTGCTCAAACGACCTTGTGAAACTTGTGCTGCCAAGTATGCGCTATCAAAGCGTCGTGCTACATCGTGGCGAACTGGGATCGATGTAAATGCGCGGGTATCGTCGATAAATCCGACCGTGTTGTAATAGCCGGCCGTCTCAGTAACGCTATCGCGCCATCTCTGCATTCCATTAAGACTGTCATGGAACCACCAAGGTGGGCCAAGCCGCAGACTTGGATAGACGCCGGCAAGAGGTGCTAACTCGCGAGAGTATGTTGACTCATCGAGAGTAAAGAGCACCATTCGGAAATTTGGATGCTTGCCCACAGCATTAAGTAGATCTCTTAGCTCGCGGGTATAGGTGGTTGCAACAGGAATATCCATTCCGCGATCGGTGCCGTAATTCTTAGCAATCTCGTAGTCGTAATTGCGCAGTGAGCCAGGATGTAATTGCATTACTAAACCATCATCGGCCCCCATCTTGGCATGCTCTAAGAGCATAACTGCAGTAAATGTTGCGCATTCTTCTGCGCTGGCTTTGCCACTCAGAAGTGATTTAAATAGCACCTCACTCTCACTGGCAGATAAGGCAATTGTTTGTGGTGAGAAGACGCCGTGATCTGTTGCAGTCGCCCCCATCTCTTTAAAGAAGGCACGTTGCCTGCGAAGTGCACTGAGTAGACCATCAAAAGTATCGGTTGCAATGTCGCTCACAGTAGCAAGTTGAGCAATCTTCTCTCTCCAATCCGGCCGGCTCGGATCACTGACATCATCGGGTCGGAAAGTTGGCAGAACTTTGCCACCGAAATCGAGCGTTGCTAACTTCTTGTGGCTCTCGAGCGAATCAGAGGTTGCATCGGTTGTAGCAAGAACTTCAATATTAAATTTACGAAAGAGGGCAAGTGGCAGAAATTCTGGTTGAGCTAATTTCTCGCCGATTGCATCGAAGAAGTAGTCAGCACGATCGGAAGTGAGCTCTTCACTTATGCCAAAGATTTCGGTGAAAGTTTCACTAATCCAGACTCGGGATGGCGTGCCTAGGAATAAGTGCCAATTAGCTGCAAAGATTGCCCACACCTCTCGCGCACTCACTGGCGCAGTGGTGCCTGAAATTTTTGGAATTCCCAATTGATCGTAGGTGATGCCATGCGAATGCAACATTCGAGTGACGTAGTGATCTGGTGTAATAAGCAGATCTACTGCATTGGTAAAGGGTTGATTGGCCGCGAGCATTTCAGGAGACACGTGACCATGCGGTGAAAGAATCGGAAAACTCGACATAATTTCGTAGAGCTCCATCGCGAGTGGATCTTTTCCTAAATAGCGCTGCTTATGCATGAGCGGCCAACCAATCAAATGCCTGATCTTGCATCTCCACTGTAAATGAGTGGCGCACTGGATAGAAGTCACCGCGATAATCGCCACCATTGTAGAAATTGGAAATCATCTGATCTGCATCTTTCATGCCCTTGGGTGTAAATAATTGATCATTGCCACAATATTGAATGTAGAGCGGTTTAGGTGCACCAATCATGGCAACTGCTGGCCAATCAGCTTTTTTCGCTAACTGATGTGGGAAGAACATCCACGAGTGCGGCGCGATGTGATCGGGCAACATCGATTCATATGTCGCCATTGCCCCCACGCTCACAGTGGCATGGAGATCGGGCGATGTTGCATGGAGATAGATCGCGCGGCAGCCACCACCAGAGAGTCCAACGCAACTGACACTTCCATTAATTTCGGGAAGAGTTTTAGCAACTGCCAGCGCAACTCGATCATCAAAATTGAGTAGTCCAGCCAGAGTTGCACCGAAGAGGCTCAAATATTTTGAGAGCGCCATTGATTCATGCATGACTGAGAGGCGTTCGTAATCGCGCTCTCCGAGTACTTCAATCAATCGCTCTGGCATCTCTTCTAAAGTAAAGCGTCGAGTACCCCACATAAATGAATCGAATGCTAAAACTGCAAAACCCTTCTTAGCTAATTCATTTGCTGCGCCACGATCTCCATAATGATCGCGAACTACCCATTGCAGATGGCTGGGTAATTGCCCCGCACCTGCGACAACTTTCTCTTTACCGAATTCTTTTACATCGTCGTGGCTATGCAGAAATAGCGCACCTGGCAGAGGGGTTGTTACCCCACTTGGTTGTAATAACAAGGCGCCAGTACGCGGTCCCCAGCCAACACTCCAACTCAATTCCGTAATCTGCACGCCTTCGTGCTCCCACGATTTACCGCGTTCAAGTGCAAAGTCGGTCGGAAATTTCGGTAAATTTCCTAAGCTATTGAGTAATCCAGCACTATCGATCTCGGGCTCTGCTGGTGGAGAAAAATCGAGAGCAGTGACTAAATCAGTAAATTTTCCGAGTGCGCTCACTTGGCAATTCTCTCCGAAAATGAGTAACTGCGCTACAGTTGAAACACGGGAGCCCCAGGGCTGAGAGGATCTGAAATTCAGATCGACCGTTAGACCAGTCCGGTAATGCGGATTAGGAATGGGTTTATCTTTGATGATGCAAACTGTTTTTACTGCTTGGGGCTATCACTTATCGCTACTTGAACTTCTCGCCTTTATTACTTCAATTATTGGCGTTGGCCTGGGAATTTTTGGGCCTCGTAAAACATGGCATTGGTGGAACATCAGTAGTGCGCTCTATGGCCTGCTCTTCCTTGAGCAGAAATATTATGCAAGCGCACTTCTCCAATTAATTTTTATCGCTGGTGGAATTTGGGGCTGGTTTGGTTGGGGCAAAAATGGAGCCCAACCAAAGAAACTTTCTCGCCGCACTCGCCTGATTGCACTTGTTGCCTTCATCATTTCGTGGGGCCTGCTCTATCCCCTCTTGAAGAAAATTGGCGCAGCCGCATCACTCACTGATGCCTTCGGGTTTGTCGGAAGTTGTATGGCGCAAATTCTTATGGTCTTACAGCGATTTGAGGCTTGGCCAATCTGGTTTGTAGTTGATGCGGTCTATACCTACCAATTTTGGCATGGTGGGCAATACCTCACATCGATTCTCTATTTTCTTTTCGTCCTTCTTGCAATTGGTGGCTGGCGTCGCTGGCTCAGTAAAGCTAAGAGTGCGCACTAATGGCAGATTTCTTCACGCAAATTTCCCAAGCGCTTTCGCAATCTCCTGCAATTGGAGATACGCGAGTGCTGGCTATTGATGGGCCAGCCGGTGCTGGTAAGACCACACTTGCCGCACATTTGGTGAAAGTGCTGAGTGCTTCGGGATCGCTCTCAGTAATTCACATGGATTGGATTTACGATGGCTGGGAGGGCGCACTCGGTACATCACTTACTGAGAAATTATCAGCAATCATTGGATCGCTGCAGAAAGGCGAAGCGATCAAGTTAGATATCTACAACTGGTACTCAGGCGAATTTGATCAAGTGCGCGAGATCGCACCAGCAAAGGTTCTTATTATCGAAGGAGTTGGTGCAGCTCAGAAAGTAATTCGAGATTCTGGTGCAACCTCTATTTGGCTCGATATCGCACCAGAGGCTGGCATGAAACGAGTACTTGCGCGCGATGGCGATGCAATTGAGGCGCAGATGAAAGGCTGGCTCATCACGCAGGATAAATATTTTCACCGCGATCTCACCCCCCAATCAACGGACTTCTCCCTCTCTGCCACCTAAGATTTTCATGTGGCAGATCTAACTGGCGAGATTATTGATGGGCGTTATCAGCTCCTCTCGTTAATCGCATCAGGTGGCATGGGTAGCATCTATTCAGCCCTCGATACTCGGTTGGATCGCAGCGTTGCAGTAAAAATCATGCATCCGCATTTGGCCCAAGATGAAGAGTTTGTTTCCCGCTTTATTAAAGAGGCGAAAGCTGCAGCTGCTCTCTCCCATCCCAACATTGTTAATGTGCAAGATCAAGGGTGGAATACCGGTGGCGTGCCGGCCGTCTTTATTGTCATGGAACTCGTTGAAGGTGCAACGTTGCGCGATTATCTCGATGAGCAAGGCGCACTTGGCGTTGAGAGCGCCTTACGTTACTTAGTACCAATTTTGAGTGCACTTGCGGCAGCGCACGAACGCGGCATTGTGCACCGTGATATTAAGCCAGAGAATATTCTGATCTCTAAAGAGGGTCGAGTAAAAGTTGCTGACTTTGGTCTAGCTCGTGGCGCGCTACTGGGAAATACCATGACCGGTGAATCGAGCATTATTTTAGGTAGCGTCTCTTATCTATCGCCCGAGCAGGTGCAACGCGGTATTGCAGATGAGCGCTCCGATGTATACGCCACTGCAATTGTTGCCTTTGAAATGCTCACCGGAAAGAAGCCATTTGAGGGTGAGACTCCCATTCAAATCGCTTACAAACATGTCAATGAGAAAGTTCCAGCACCATCAACAATTAACTCAAAGGTTCCAGCCACGCTAGATGCGTTAATTCAGCGAGCCACCGATACAGATCCAGATAAAAGACCAGCAAATGCTGGTGAATTTCTATCAGCGCTGCGCGAAATTCAAAGTGCACTCGATCCATCGCGCAAACAGATGAGTCTGGAGTTAGATCTGCCGCCAGCTGCGCTGCAAAGCAAAGTGCGCAAGAAAGGGCGCGGTGTCACAGGCAAATCCCCAATTCCATCTGCAAGAGTGGAACCCGTGGCGCCACCTGAGATCACCGCACGTACCCGACGCAAGACAAGTCGCCGAGTTCAACGCAATCGAGCAATTGCACTTCTTCTTGTCATCGCCCTTATTGCGGGTGGTTGGTATCTCAAAACTGGGCCGGGCGCGCGGATAGTTGTGCCCTCTCTTGCTGGCATGAAAGTTGCAGCGGCAACTGCTCAACTCAAAGCGGTGGGCCTTGTTGGTGAAGTGGAAAAGGAAGTTTTCAGTGAAGAAATTAATAAGGGTCTCATTATTGAATCGCGCCCAGCAGGTGGCGGCAGAATTAAAGCTGATGGGATTGTTAAGTATATTCTCTCCAAGGGCCCAGAGCGTTATGTGATTCCGAACTTACAAGGTGAGTCTCCTACCGCCGCGATTGCAATTCTGACAAAGGACCCACTCAAAGTCGGTAATCAAACTGAACTCTTCGATCCAAAAATTCCCGTAGGGCAGGTGATCGGTACCGATCCCAAGGCTGGAAGTTCAGTGACGCGAGATTCGGTAATCAATATTCTTATCAGCAAGGGCCAAGAGCAGGTAGCGCTCAACTCCTATGTAGGAAAAATTGGTGAACAAGCCCTCAATGAACTCACCGATGCCGGATTTAACGTTTCCACCAAATATGTCAGTAGTGAGACGGTTCCACTTGGCGCAGTTATTAGTCAGAGCCCAGATGGTGGCGGCTCGCAAGGTAAAGGCGCCGCAGTTGCGTTAGTTATTTCCAAGGGAACAGATTTCACCTTTATTCCGAATGTGTATTCACTCGAGGAATCAGTCGCAGTCAAAGCGCTGAAATCACTCGGTCTCAAATACACGGTTCGCCGGATCGGTAGCAAAAAGATAAAGCACGTAACTAATGTCACGCCTAAAGTTGGCACTTCGGTAAAACGCGGAAGCACGGTCAGTCTCACAGTCGGATAGCCACCCACTACTGTTGCCACATGTCTCAAGGTCCACGTATCGGTGCGCATACGCCCACATCTGGCGGAATGGCAAAACGCGCCCTTGGGTATGCAGAGACAGTGAGCGCCGAAGCAATTCAAGTCTTTGCATCAAATCCGCGAGGTTGGGCGATGCCAGATGCAAATCCTGAAGCCGATACCGAGTTCCGCGAAAAAGCTGCGGCGATGGATGTGTACACCTACGTTCATGCGCCATTTCTTATCAATCTCGGCTCGCCCACAGTCGCCACTTATGAGAATTCATTAGCTTCTACTGCTTATTCACTCAAACGCGCTGCAGAAATTGGTGCACGCGGTTGTGTGGTTCATACCGGTTCTGCAGTTGATAATAACCATGTCGACAATGCGTGGAAACAGATTCATGAAGGCATGATGCCAATTCTCAATGCGCTCTCTGATGATGCGCCGACCCTTCTGCTCGAACCAACTGCTGGCCAGGGCCAATCACTGGTGAAGAAACTCGATGATCTCTCGAATTACTTAAAGGCTCTTGAATATCATCCAAAAGTGGGCTTCTGTTTAGATACCTGCCATGTTTTTGCAGCAGGACATGACATCGCCCAAAAAGGTGGCATGACCGAGACGATTGATTTGCTCATTGAGATCGGTGGCATCGAGCGCTTCCAACTTGTTCATGCCAATGACTCGATGGATGTTTGTGGCGCGCTCAAGGATCGCCATCAAAATTTAGGTAAAGGTGAGATCGGAATCGCCGCTTTCCAGGAAATGCTCGACCACCCAGCTATGAAGAACATTCCACTTATTCTTGAAACGCCAGGTATGGAAGTTGAGCATGGGAAAGAGATCAAGCTACTTAAAAAAATGCGTGGGAAATAATGCGCATTAAATTTGCACCACTCATCCTGATCGGAATTTCTGCTGCTTGGGGCATGGCATTTGTCGTCATGAAAGATGTGATCGAGCGCCAAGATCTCTATTCATTCCTTGCAACTCGTTTTCTCATAGCCACTTTGGTATTAATCCTGATCAAGCCGAACGTTCTCAGGCGCATCGACCGAGATCTCTTACTCAAAGGCGTTGCAGCGGGTGCCTTCTTAGGCAGTGGTTACATCATGCAAACTCTTGGTCTGCTTCATACCAGTATCTCTATTACTGGATTCGTCACAGGGCTCTACGTAATTTTGACGCCAATTCTTGGCTGGGCTCTACTTGGTCATAAGCATGGAAAAATCACCTGGTGGTCGGCGATCGTCGCCACAATCGGTTTAGGTGTTCTATCTATCCACGGAACATCGGTAGATATTGGTGCAATTTATGTACTTATTAGCGCCGTTCTCTTCGCGCTCCACATTCTTGCACTTGGTCAATGGAGTAAGAGCCTTGATACATACGCGCTGACAATCGTGCAGCTCTTTACCTGCACCGTAATTATGGGAGTTGTTTCTGCGATCAATGGTTACCAAGCCCCTCCTGATCAAATCGCGTGGCAGGTAATTATCTTCACCGCAGTAATTTGTACATCGCTGGCATTTATTATCCAAACGTGGGCCCAGTCAATTCTGGCTCCTACCAAAGTTGCGGTAATCCTCACCGCTGAAGTTGTATTCGCTGCGATCTTTGCCGTTCTTTTTCATAACGACCCATTTACTCTGCGCACGGGAATTGGTGGCGCCCTCGTTGTCGGCGCAATGTATGTGATCGTCCTGCTCGAACCGTGACATACTCCTTCCGTGGAAATTGATCTTCGCTCCGATACCGTCACTCGCCCATCACCTGCGATGCGCGAGGCGATGGCCAGTGCTTTAGTTGGCGATGATGTGTATGGCGATGACCCCACAGTTAATTCATTAGAAGAGCGCGTTGCTGAACTCTTCGGCAAGGAAGCAGCTCTCTTTACGCCGACTGGATCACTTGCCAATCAATTAGGTATTCGAACCCTAGTAAAGCCTGGTGAAGAGTTACTTGCGGAGACGCAATCTCACATTGTCCGCGCCGAACTTGGCGCTGCAGCTGTTTTCAGTGGAATTACTACGCGCACTTGGCCGGCAGTTCGCGGGATTCTGATCGCCGCCGAGCCAATGCAGGTTGCTCATCCCAATGCCGGACCCTATTTAGTTTCAACTACTGCCATCGCAGTCGAGAACACTCACAATTTTGGTGGCGGATCAATTCAACCGCTCAGCGAAATTCGAGAATTGCGAAAGCAATCACAAGCAGTAGGAATTGCTATGCACTTAGATGGTGCGCGAATTTGGAATGCACATGTTAAAAGCGGTGTAGCGCTTGCCGACTATGGGCGCGAATTCGACACAGTCAGTGTCTGTCTCTCTAAGGGCCTTGGCGCACCGATTGGATCTCTCTTGCTTTCAACGAAGGCGCGGATTGGCGAAGCCAGAATCTGGCGCAAGCGGTATGGAGCTGGAATGCGCCAAGTGGGAATTCTTGCTGCAGCTGGCCATTACGCCCTCGATCACAACATCCCACTTCTCAAAACCGATCATTCACGTGCCAAGAAGATGGCAGAAATCATTTACAAAGTCGCACCCTCTGCAATTAATCCGACAACTGTCGAAACAAATATTGTTGGCCTTAACCTTGCTGCATTTTCTATTACCGCAGCAGAATTATCGGCTCACTGCAAAGAATCTGGAATTCTCATAGGCGCACTTGGCCCTCAGTTTGCTCGCTTGGTTACACATTTAGATCTCACCGATGAAGGAATAGAGATCGCCGCGAATCATATTGGTGCGGAGTTACAACGCACCTTCGTGGCGTAGTAGCCACTCTTTAGTATTTACACCATAAGCATAATTTCCCAGCGCGCCACCAGTTTTTACAATTCGATGGCATGGAACAACAAGAACAATTGCATTCTTAGCACAGGCACTTCCGGCAGCGCGCACTGCGGCAAAGGATCCGGCACGTTCTGCTAATTCGGAATAACTGAGAACTTTGCCAGGACGAATTTTGCGCATAGCCTTCCACGCTGCTTGCGAGAACTGTGCCCCTGGCTGGCGAACCTCGATGCCATTAATTGCACTGACATCTCCAGCAAAATACTCACACAATAAATCAGAAATTTGAGGAATCGTTTTTACTTCGCTAAATCCCATGGCCCGATCTTCTGGATCTAAGGCGCGTTTAGCGGCAGCCATTGTTGAGAGATTTGCACTCAGCAAGATTCCATCACGAGCAATCAGATTGATCTTGCCAATTGGAGCAGTGAAAGTACTACAGAGGAGTGGCACCCCTAAAACTTAGCGATCACGCAACATTTCAGCAACCAAAAATGCCAATTCCAAACTCTGCTGATGATTAAGGCGTGGATCGCAGGCTGTCTCATAACGAGTTGAGAGATCCTCGTGGGAGATCTGCTCGCCTCCGCCAACGCACTCAGTGACATCATCACCAGTGAGCTCGATGTGAATTCCGCCAGGATGAGTGCCAAGTTTCTTATGTACTTCGAAGAAGCCTTTAACCTCATCGATGACATCATCAAAACGGCGCGTCTTGTAACCACTTGGAGCTTCGTAAGTATTGCCATGCATCGGATCGCAGACCCAGAGAACTTGGGCACCAGATTTAGTTACGCCATCAACGAGTGCTGGAAGTGCTTCACGAATCTTTCCAGCACCCATACGGGTAATGAAAGTTAAACGTCCTGGCTCGCGCTCTGGATCCAATTTATCGATGAGCGCAAGAACATCTGCGAGATTAGATTTTGGTCCAAGTTTGACGCCGATTGGATTGCGAATCTTTGATGCGAAGTCCACATGTGCGCCATCTAATTGACGCGTGCGCTCACCAATCCAGACAAAGTGGGCTGAAACATCATATGGCAGACCGGTTCGTGAATCGATGCGAGTCAAAGCCTTCTCATATTCCATAATGAGTGCTTCATGACTGGAGAAGAAATCAACGGTCTTAAATGCTTCGGGGTCAACGCCAGCAGAGGTCATGAAGCTAAGCGCGCGGCCAATCTCATTGGCCATCTCTTCGTAACGCTCGCCAATTGACGAATTACGGATAAAGCCCTTGTTCCATTCATGCACTTGGCGTAGATCGGCAAAGCCACCTTGAGTAAATGCACGAACTAAATTCAGCGTTGAAGCTGAGGTGTTGTAGACACGCACCAAGCGCTCTGGATCTGGATTACGTGAGCTTTCCGTAAATTCCAAATCATTAACGGCATCACCGCGGTATGCCGGAAGTGTGACATCACCACGTGTCTCTGTGTCATTAGAACGTGGCTTGGCATATTGCCCAGCCATGCGGCCAACTTTGACCACAGGCAAACTTGAGTAGTACTGCAAAACAGCGGCCATCTGGAGAATAGTTTTGATGCGATTGCGAATTGAATCTGCTGTTGCACCGGCAAACGTTTCAGCGCAATCTCCACCTTGTAACCAGAATGCTTTACCGGCCGCAGCTAGTGCAACACGTGCTTTGAGATTGTCACACTCACCTGCGAATACCAATGGTGGAAATGCTTTTAACTGTGCAACTGCCTTTTTTACTGGCTCACCATTGGGGCCACCTGGCCATTGTGGTTGTTGCGCCGCAACTAGGGATGGATCAAAGAGCGCATCGAGCTGGGCTTGGGCAGATGTCATGGGATAAGAGTAGAGAATAAACGGCGATGCTCACGCAACATTTTTAGCCGAAGAAGATCTCCGCCTCCTTGTAAAGGGCAGGATCGACCGTTTTTAACTTCGCTGTTGCACTTTCTAGGGGTACTCGACGAATTTGCGTGCCATGTAGGGCCACCATCGTGCCCCAATCCCCATCATGCACTGCAGTAATTGCATGGAGACCAAAGCGAGTGGCAAGTACTCGATCAAATGCAGTAGGTGAGCCACCACGTTGAATGTGACCTAATACTGAAGTACGCGCCTCTTTGCCGGTGCGATTTTCAATTTCGCTAGCTAGCCATTCGCCAATACCGGAGAGTTTCACATGTCCAAATGCATCAAGTGTCTGATCTTTAGTAACCATGTCACCATCTTGAGCAAGTGCGCCTTCGGCAATCACAATGATTGGCGCATAACTACTCTTGAAGCGCGATTCCACCCAATTGCATACTTGTTCGATCGAGAATTTTACTTCTGGAATCAAGATGCAGGATGCGCCGCCTGCTAAACCAGAGTGAAGTGCAATCCAACCAGCATGGCGCCCCATCACTTCAACGATGAGAGCGCGGTGATGAGACTCGGCTGTGGTGTGAAGGCGATCAATTGCTTCAACTGCAATGTTGACTGCAGTATCAAAACCAAAGGTGTAATCGGTGTTATTGAGATCATTATCAATTGTCTTTGGGACGCCAACAACTTTGACGCCAAGTTCATGGAGTTTGGTAGCCACTCCTAATGTATCTTCACCACCAATTGCAATGAGCGCATCACAACCTAGCTTCTCTAAATTCTCTTTAATGCGGGCAACGCCATTTTCAATGGCAAATGGATTGGTGCGGGATGAGCCAAGAATGGTGCCGCCTTTAGGCAGAATGCCGCGCGTGCTTGCGATGTCGAGTGGAATTGTTAAACCCTCTAATGGGCCACGCCAGCCATCGCGAAAGCCAATAAATTGATAGCCATATTCTTTCTCACCCTTGCGCACGACGGCGCGAATTACCGCATTCAGTCCGGGGCAATCTCCGCCGCCAGTTAGTACGCCGATTCGCATCACTCAACTCCATACATTGCGCAAGTGGTCAACGCTGACATTCATAGTCTAGCCTCGACCTACAGAAGGTGCGAAATGGAGTTGATCATGAGCAAGCGCGACGTTGTTGCAGGCGTTGATTCTTCAACGCAATCTGTGAAAATTGTTCTACGCGATGCTCACACTGGCGAGTTAATTCGCACTGCTCGTGCCGCGCATCCCGATGGAAGTGAAGTAGATCCGCAACATTGGGTTGATGCACTTCATCAAGTTATTGAGGAAGTTGGCCGAACTAGCGAGCTCTCTGCAATTTCTATCGCTGGCCAGCAACATGGCATGGTTGCACTCGATGCCAGTGGCAGCGTGATTCGTCCGGCCCTGCTGTGGAATGACACTCGCTCTGCCGAGGCAGCAGATCAAATCAATTCTGAACTCGGGGGCGATGGCGCTACAGCTCAATTAGTTGGATCAAAACTCGTTGCCTCATTTACCGCAAGTAAGGTGCGCTGGCTGACAGATCACGAGCCAGAAAATGCAGCTCGAGTAAGTGCAATTGCACTTCCCCATGATTATCTCTCCTGGAAATTGCAGGAAAGTTCTGACATCGGCCAACTTGCCACTGATCGCAGTGATGCATCAGGGACTGGCTACTTTGATTCGGTTTCTTCTACTTATAACCGCGCGGTACTTGCGACCGCGTTACGCAGTGATCGCGCTATCCAATTGCCGCGCATTACTTCTCCGCGCGAATTTATGGGCCAGACCAAAGATGGGATTCCGATCGCAGCAGGTGCCGGTGATAATGCCGCTGCCGCGCTTGGCGTTCATGCCAAAGCTGGTGATGTTGTAGTTTCGCTAGGAACAAGTGGCACGGCTTTTGCAGTCTCAAAGACCGCCACTCATGATGCACGTGGCGAAGTTGCAGGATTTGCTGATGCAACGGGAAATTTCCTTCCCTTGGTCTGCACATTAAATGCGGCGCGGATTCTCGATGCGGCTGCAACCATGCTCGGTATTTCACATGATGAAGTAGGCACACTCGCACTCAGTGCCAAACCCGGCGCCGATGGTTTGACGCTCCTGCCCTATTTTGAAGGTGAGCGCACACCCAATCGACCTAGCGCATCCGGTGTATTTGCTGGACTCACTTTGAAATCTGCTACACGAGAAAATATTGCACGCGCAATGGTGGAAGGAATGCTTGCTGGCTTAGTGGGTGCAGTCCAAGCACTTTCGAATCTAGGAGTAGATGTAAAACGAATTCTTCTTATCGGTGGCGCTGCAAAAAATCCTGCTGTCGCAGCGATTGCTAGTGCGCTCTTTGGCCATGCAGTAATTCTTCCTACCCCTGGTGAGTTCGTTGCAGATGGCGCGGCACGCCAAGCAGCATGGGCACTTACTGGAACAGAACTCCCGCCAGAGTGGAATTTAGGCGCAATTAAAGAGATAGAGTCACCTGCTACTCCATTTGTTATGGAGCAATACCGTGAATTACGTGATCGCACAGAGGATTGGAAGTAATGACTCGTCGCACCTGGGGACTATTCCTGCTTGTTGGATTGCTCTGGGGCGTTCCTTACCTATTTATTAAAGTCGCTGTGCGCGATTTTTCACCTGCAGTAATTGTCTGCGGCCGAACTGCAATTGGTGCATTGGTATTAATCCCCTTGGCAATTGCCAATAAATCCATCATTGATGCAATCCGCGGTTGGCGCTTTGTTCTCGTCTATGCCGTTGGCGAAATGGTCGGTCCTTGGTTCTTGATTACTACTGCAGAGAAGAAGATTTCATCTGGTTTAGCTGGACTTCTCATCGCTACAGTTCCTATCTGGAGCACGATTATCACTTCGCTCTATGGTGATAAAACGGTCTGGCAGCGGCGCAGATTATTTGGCATTGCCATTGGATTTATCGGCGTAGTCGCCCTCGTTGGAATTGAGAGCATCACTGGAAACGCATCTCCCCTGGCCATTGGTTTCGTTGTTATTTCTGCAGTGCTCTATGCCTACAGCACCATCATGGTCACAACTAACTTGCCCAATGTTTCTGGCCTTGCAATTAACTCAGTTGCAATGGCATTCACTGGAATCCTCTTTCTGCCCTTTGCCATCGCGCAATGGCCAGTGGATCCAATTTCACTGCAATCGGGAAGTTCGCTCATCGCACTCGGAATCTTCTCTACCGCAATGGCTTTCTACTACTTCTTCATTGTTATGGCTGAAATCGGGCCAGCTCGTGCATCGCTTGTGACTTATTTGAATACCGCATTTGCAGTATTGCTCGGTGTCATGATTCTTGGAGAACCATTAACCCTAGGGATTGCAATTGGATTGCCATTAGTTCTGATCGGTTCATACTTTGCCGGTCGCAAAGTTCAAGCTTAATTCTCGCTAAATCCCAATTTTTCTAAGAGTTTGGGATCGCGTTGCCAATCCTTCGATACCTTCACATGTAGGCCAAGGAAGATGCGCGCATTCATGACTCGTTCAACATCTTTGCGGGCTCGTGTACCAATATCTTTGAGGCGTTCACCTTGATGGCCCAACAAAATACCGCGCTGTGAATCGCGTTCTACGTGGATAGTGGCGTGAATATCAAAGAAAGGTCGCGAACCCTTCTCTTCTCGCTCCGACATCTCATCAATTGTCACCGTAATTGAGTGTGGCAATTCTTGAAGGACATCGCGCAGAGCTGCTTCTCGAATCAACTCACAAATTATTTGGCTCTGCGCCTGATCACTGACCATCTCTTTGGGGTAATACTCAGGACCAACTGGAAGTGATTGGCCAATGAGGTCGGAGAGTAAATCGATCTGCTCGTGAATCGCAGCAGATACCGGAATAATTTCATCCCAGGCAAATCCCTTTGCCAGGGCCATAATCGAAGTCAACCGCAGCGCTAACTTATCTTTAGCAACTAAATCGGTCTTTGTAATGATTGCGTACTTTCTTGCCCGAGGAAATTTCGCAATCTCGGCTGCAATAAATTCATCGCCACCGCTGGATGATTCATCAGCTGGCAGACACATCAGTATGGTGTCTACGGAATCGAGTGAGTCACTAACGACAGCATTGAGACGTTGGCCCAAAAGAGTGCGCGGCTTGTGTAGACCTGGTGTATCCACCAAAACCGCTTGAAATTCTGGGCGATTGAGAATGCCGCGAATTGCATGGCGCGTAGTGTTGGGATGAGGTGAAGTAATTGCAATTTTGCTGCCAACTAAGGCATTGATCAAAGTAGATTTTCCAGTATTGGGACGTCCGACAATAGCTACGAAGCCAGATCGGAATTCACTCATCTGAGAATTATCTCATTGAATGCTACTGACGAACTCCACTGCATCGGCCACTGATGTAACGATTTCAGCGCTGCGCTCTCCAATTAATCGATGACAGCCCTCACTCGTCGGAGATGAAATCGGACCGGGAATCGCCATTACTGGACGCATTAACTCTGCTGCATCTCGAGCAGTTCGTAGCGATCCACTTCGAAATGCTGCCTCAACAACTAATGTGGCACAAGATAGCGCAGCAATGATTCGATTCCGTGTCAGAAAGCGATTGGGGTATCCCGTAACACCTGGCATAACTTCACTGACCAATGCACCGTTCTCCTGAATTTCGGCAAAGAGTCGGGCATTACCTGCTGGATAATTGATATCAACTCCAGTTGCTAAGACTGCAATTGTGCAACCTTCGGCAATGAGCGCTCCCTTATGTGCCGCGCTATCTATTCCATAGGCACCGCCACTCACAATGTTCCACTCTCGATCGACAAAGCCGGCGGCGAAATCTTCCGCCACGCGAACGCCATAGTTAGTGGGGTTGCGGGTGCCAACGATTGAGAGTGAGGCTTGCCCCAGTGATTCAGTATTTCCTTTGACTACCAATGCGATGGGAGGAGCTGCTAAATCATTGAGTGCGATTGGCCAGTCGGCATCAGAAGGCAATAGAAGCTTTGCGTTAGCTTGAGTGATTTTCTCGAGCAGCTCATCGGCGGAATACTTTTTGATTGCTTTTGAAATTACCTCACCCTTATTTGCTGAATAGCTGCCGCGCATAAGTCGATCAAGCAATTCAATTGCGCCAAACTCTGCAAGTTGCGCAGACCAAAAGCCCGATCCGGGTTCGATTACAGAAAGTAGAAGGACTCTGGCCTGCGCCTCATTCATATCGCTCGCCCTTTCTCGCGCAACGAGTGAGCCAATTGCACATCCTCTAGCGTGGGCACTTTGCCTCCGCGCAGATCTGCAATTGACCAAGCCACTCGGATAATTTTGTGAAGGCCGCGCGCTGTAATGCGTTCGCGATCTAACTCATCATGGAGAAAATTGAGCGCACTACGTTCTGGTGCAAAATCACGACGGAGGGCTTGGCTCGGAATTTGTGAATTGAGCTGCCACGAAAATTGCGCAAAACGTTCTGCAGCTCGGGCTCGTGCCGCGATTACACGTGCACGTATCTGCGAACTTGATTCACCGCTTTGCATCGCGCTGAATTCACTCCGGCTGATGCTATCGACCTCAATCTTGAGATCGATCCGATCCATGAGTGGACCAGAGAGTTTTGCGAGGTAACGACGTACTTGCAGCGATGAACAGGTGCAATTTCTACCGCGTCCGAGAAATTTGCCGCATGGACAAGGATTTGCTGCCAGAACAAGGAGAAATTGCGCTGGAAAAATTACAGTACCGATGCTTCGAGAGATAGAGATATTCCCTGACTCCAATGGTTGGCGCAGTGAATCAAGAATTCCTGCATCACACTCTGGTGCTTCATCGATAAATAGCACGCCATTATGTGCAAGTGAACATGCACCTGGGCGGATCACACTTGCACCACCGCCAACAATTGCAACGCGCGATGCACTGTGATGTGGGGCGACAAATGGTGGAAGTAGCGACAGCGGCGAACGCTGCGCGAATCCACCTGCGATCGAATGCATTGCGCTCACTTCAATTGCAGCATCAGTACTTAACTCCGGCAGGATGGAAGGAAGGCGCTGCGCAATCATGGTTTTGCCAGCCCCAGGCGCGCCAATCATCAATAAGTGATGTCCACCCACCGCTGAAATCTCTGCGGCAAAGCGCGCACTCTTCTGTCCTGCGACATCGGCAAAGTCTGCCTGATTCTCATGAGTAAATTTTGATTCAGAAACATTGGCTCGTGCGACATCTGGTGCACCATTGCGTAACCATTCGACAACATCGCGTAAGTGCGACATTCCAATTGAATTAATGCCGGTTAGCAATGAACTCTCTTCGATGTTTGCGCTAGGAATAACGGCCCGCTTGATGCCGGCACGTAATGCGGCGATCAAAATGGGAAGTACGCCACGAATTGAGCGGATCGACCCATCAAGTGCTAATTCGCCAATGAAGATCGTCTCCTGTAATCCCTCCTCTGGAATTGCACCTTGTGCCGATAAAAGTGAGAGCGCTATGGGCAGATCGAAACTCGAACCAGATTTTGGTAGCCATGCGGGTGAGAGCGATACGACAACTTTGCGATTTGGCCAGTTGAGTTCTGAATTAACAATCGCGGCTCGCACTCGATCACGGGATTCATTCAGAGCGGCATCTGGCAATCCAAGGAGTGAGTAACTGGGAAGGCCATCAGAGATATCTGACTCTACGAGTACGACCTCGCCAACTAGGCCGAGTAGAGAGATCGCTTTTACCTGTGCAACGCTCACAGAACACCGGCTCGATAATCAATC
>JBAXNY010000011.1:0-17913 GCA_037133535.1 Actinomycetes bacterium | reverse complement strand
TGGATCGCGCGGGCCAAACTAATTGCGCGAGTTCCGCGTTCATAAGATCCCAGAACAACAGATTTGAGTTGGCCATTACTTCGTGCGGCAACGCCATCCAAAGTAAGTTTCTTTGATTTACGAATTTGACGGATGCGGGCTGCAATCTCGCGGGTGGTGGGTGTGGCATATAGGTCATTGGTCATAACGATGAAGAGTAGGCAGTGCCCGCCTGTGAGGAGCAGAACTATCCACAGGTGCGCGCCTTTTCGGGAAATCCAGATCCGGTGGTAGCCTTGCGCAACATCCTTTAAGACCCGTCCTGCGAGGCGGGGAAGGAGATTTACATGAGCGTAGCTATGCCTGCCGCCGACATTGGGCGCGCTATTACCCGCATCTCTCACGAAATTTTAGAGCGCAATGGTGGTCTCTCCACAGTGGTGCTCTTAGGAATTCCGACCCGTGGTGCACATCTGGCTTATCGAATTGCGGCGGAGATCGCCAAGATTGAAGGCTCACCAGCGCCAGTGGGAACCCTCGACATCACGATGCACCGCGATGACCTGCGTATGCGCGGACCGCGCGCACTCATGCCCACCATGATTCCCAAAGAGGGAGTTGAAGGGCGCGATGTGATCTTGATCGATGATGTTCTCTACTCAGGGCGCACAATTCGCGCAGCCCTTGATGCACTCGGAAACATTGGAAGACCACGCACGGTGCAGCTCGCCGTCTTGGTTGACCGCGGACACCGCGAATTACCGATCAAAGCCGATTATGTGGGAAAGAACTTACCGACATCGCATGATCAGAGCATTAAAGTGAATCTGAGTGAGATCGATGGCGTCGATGAAGTATTGATCGGTCAGGTGGAGTAACCATGAAACATCTACTTTCAATCAGCGATCTCAGTAAGGCAGAGGCACTTCAAATTCTCGATACTGCACAAGAACTTTCACGCATTAGCGATGCGCCGGTAAAGAAATTGCCAACTCTACGTGGCAAGACAATTGTCAATCTCTTTCTCGAAGACTCCACGCGTACTCGAATTTCATTTGAGGCAGCAGCCAAGCGTCTTTCGGCCGATGTGATCAACTTCGGTGCAAAAGGCTCGAGTGTGAGTAAAGGTGAATCGCTCAAAGACACCGCACTTACTCTCCAAGCGATGGGCGCCGATGCAGTCATTTTGCGCCACAGTGGTTCTGGCGCTGCAAAGCGATTGGCAGATCAAGGATGGATGAGTGGTGCGGTAATCAACGCCGGAGATGGAACGCATGAACATCCATCACAAGCTCTCCTTGATTCCTTCACAATTCGTAAACATTTAGCTAACGGAACCGGAGATCTCACCGGGCTTAAGGTCGCAATTGTCGGGGATGTACTTCACTCACGGGTTGCCCGGTCAAATGTTCTACTACTGAATTTACTTGGGGCAGAAGTCACACTCGTCGCACCACCGACCCTTCTGCCGTTCGGTGTTGAATCATGGGGTGTCAATTACTCCTACGACTTCGACGCGACTCTTTCCGGTATGGATGTAGTCATGATGTTGCGAGTACAGCAAGAGCGCATGAGTGATTTCTACTTCCCAAATGTTCGTGAGTTTTCTGGCTACTTTGGTCTGAATTTAGATCGCACGAGGGCAATGACTAACAACTCAATCATCATGCATCCAGGACCGATGAATCGCGGCTTGGAAATTACGGCAGAGGCGGCAGATAGCGCGCGCTCAGTGATCGTCGAACAAGTCACCAATGGAGTTAGTGTGCGAATGGCCATTCTCTATCTGCTACTTGCTGGTGCAAATGAAGTGGCACAGTTAGGGGAGGTCAGCGCATGAGTTCAATAATTATCAAGGGTGGCTCACTCTTTGGTGAGAAGGTCGCAGATCTTGCAGTGGGCAATGGCAAGATCGTTGAGCCATCTAGTGTTGGTAGCGATGCGGTCGTGATCGATGCAGCCAATTGCATCGTCTTGCCAGGGCTAGTTGATCTCCATACACATTTGCGCGAACCAGGTCGTGAGAATGCAGAAACTGTTCTCAGTGGTTCACGCGCTGGCGTCAAGGGTGGCTTCACCGCACTCTCTGCAATGGCCAACACGCTTCCAGTTGCAGATAATGCTGGAGTTGTTGAACAGGTTTGGCGACTTGGCCAAGCAACTGGGCTCTGCGATGTCTTCCCAATCGGTGCTGTTACTGAGGGACTTGAAGGCAAGAATTTAGCTGAGATCGGTGCAATGGCAGATTCGGAGGCCAGGGTTCGAGTATTTAGTGATGATGGAAATTGCGTCTCTGATTCACTAGTGATGCGTCGAGCACTTGAGTATGTGAAGAGATTCAATGGTGTTATCGCACAGCATGCACAAGATCCACGTCTCACCGCTGGCGCACAGATGAACGAGGGCGAAGTATCTTCGCAACTTGGCCTTAAAGGTTGGCCAACTATTGCCGAAGAGGCGATTATCGCGCGCGACATTCTTCTGGCCGATCATGTTGGTTCACGACTGCACATCTGTCACTTAACTTCGGCCGGGGGAGTTGAACTTGTTCGATGGGCAAAGGCACGCGGTATCGCTGTCACCGCAGAAGTCACGCCACATCATTTACTTCTCACCGATGAATTAGCGCGCAGTTACGATCCGATTTACAAGGTGAATCCACCACTTCGCAGAGCCTCAGATGTTCAGGCGCTGCGCGAAGGTTTAGCAGATGGCACAATCGACATTATTGCAACCGATCACGCACCGCACCCATCGGAGAGCAAAGAGTGCGAGTGGCAAGAAGCCTCCTTTGGCATGCTTGGTTTAGAGAGCGCACTTGCGATCGCCAACATGGTTCTAGTTGAAACTGGCTTGCTCACTTGGCGCGGAATTGCCGAGAAGTTATCGATCAATCCTTCAGCAATTGCTGGTTATGGTGATCACGGCTCTGATTTATCAGTGGGAAGAGCTGCAAATATCACAATTATCGACCCTAAGAGAGAGTGGCGAGTTGATCGCGATTTGATGCAATCTCGCAGCAAGAACACTCCCTATCACGGCATGCAGATGCGTGGCGTAGCTCGCGATGTTATCTATCGGGGTAGCGTTGTGTTGCGGAATGGAGAAGTGCACAATGGCTAAAGCATTCTTCGTTCTCGATGATGGCAGAATCTTTGAAGGCAATTCCTGGGGTGCAATCGGTCGCACCTATGGTGAGGCAGTTTTTTCTACCGGCATGACTGGTTATCAAGAGACTCTGACCGATCCTTCTTATCACAAGCAAGTTGTGATCATGACCTCTCCGCACATCGGAAATACCGGCGTCAACTTTGAAGACAACGAGTCGAGCAAGATTTGGGTTGCCGGCTTTGTCGTTCGCAATCCCTCTGCAATTGTGAGTAATTGGCGCGCTAACGACGACCTAGAGAGCGCACTTATCAAGGGCGGCGTTGTAGGAATTTCTGGCGTTGATACCCGAGCCATTACCCGCCATTTGCGCGATCGCGGTGCGATGCGCGTGGGTATCTTCTCGGACAATCTTTTGAGCCGGGAAGAGATGGTGATCGAAGTGCGAAAAAGCGCGCAGATGCATGGCGCATTCTTGGTGGATGATGTTTCTACCCCAGCTCCTTATGTCATCGCAGCCAAGGGCGAGCGTAAATTTATAGTCGCGGCGATTGACTTGGGAATTAAAGCTGCTACTCCAAGATCTATGGCAGAGCGCGGAATCGAAGTCCATGTCATTCCGTACAAGAGCAGCTTTGCGCAGATCCAAGAGATGGATGTGGATGGTGTCTTTATCTCCAATGGACCTGGCGATCCCTCTACGATGGATTCAACTGTGGAGTTAGTACGTGAAATTCTTGCAGCTCGAATTCCGATCTTTGGAATATGTTTTGGTCACCAAATTTTAGGACGAGCACTTGGCTTTGATACTTATAAATTGCGTTTTGGGCATCGCGGTATTAATCAACCAGTAATGGATAAGACCACATCAAAGGTAGAGATCACTGCGCATAATCATGGTTTCGCATTGCAAGCTCCAGTAGATGGCGTATTCACAACGGTTTATGGTGAAGGTCAAGTAACGCATGTCTGCCTTAATGATGGTGTCGTTGAGGGAGTCGAACTCCTTGATCGACCAGCATTTAGCGTTCAATACCATCCAGAGGCTGCAGCCGGACCGCATGATGCCAATTATCTCTTCGATCGCTTCGTCGATCTGATGTCGAAGGCTCAGGTGAGTAAGTAATGCCACGCGATACTTCGATTAAGTCTGTACTTGTGATTGGCTCTGGCCCGATCGTTATTGGACAAGCCTGCGAATTTGATTACTCAGGCACTCAAGCATGTCGAGTGCTTCGCGCTGAAGGTATCCGCGTTATTTTGGTGAATTCAAATCCGGCAACCATCATGACTGATCCAGAGTTTGCCGATGCAACATACATCGAACCCATTACGCCGGAATTTTTGGAGCAAGTTATCGCTGCAGAGCGCCCCGATGCGGTGTTAGCAACGCTGGGTGGACAGACTGCGCTCAATGCGGCAATTGGTCTCTTTGAACGTGGCACCCTTGCTAAGTACGGAACAAAGTTAATCGGTGCAGACGTTGCAGCTATTCAACGCGGTGAAAATCGCGAACTATTTCGTGGAATTGTTGAGAAAGTTGGCGGAGAATCTGCAAAGTCAGTTATCTGTCACACCATGGATGAGTGTTTAGCGGCTGCGAAGATTCTTAACTATCCCGTTGTTGTGCGTCCGTCTTTCACTATGGGTGGTTTGGGTTCAGGTATTGCTTTTAACGAACCAGAGCTTCATCAGATTGCCGGTGCGGGACTGCGCCACTCACCAACAACTGAAGTGCTGCTGGAAGAGTCGATTATTGGGTGGAAAGAGTACGAACTCGAAGTGATGCGCGATCACAAAGATAATGTGGTGATTGTCTGCAGTATCGAGAACCTAGATCCGATGGGCGTTCATACTGGGGATTCGATCACGGTTGCACCTGCAATGACACTTACTGATGTTGAGTACCAGCGCCTTCGCAACCTCTCAATCGAAATCATTCGCGAAGTAGGCGTAGCTACCGGTGGTTGCAACATTCAATTCGCAGTTAATCCAGCAAATGGGCGCATTATCGTGATTGAAATGAATCCACGTGTATCGCGTTCGAGTGCCTTGGCATCCAAGGCCACCGGATTTCCGATTGCCAAGATCGCGACCAAATTGGCAATTGGTTATAGCTTGGATGAGATTCAAAATGACATTACCCAAGTAACCCCTGCCTCCTTCGAACCAACGCTTGATTACATCGTGGTGAAAGTTCCGCGCTTTGCCTTTGAGAAATTTGCTGATGCAGATCCTCGTCTGACTACGACAATGAAGAGTGTGGGCGAGGCAATGGCGATTGGTCGCTCATTCCCAGAGGCGCTACAGAAGGCGCTTCGCTCACTCGAGCGAAAAGAGGCGCAATTTCTCTTCCCAGCAACTTCTAGCATCGGTGAAATCCAGGCACTTCTTAGCTCCATGGTTGTGCCAACTGAATATCGTTTAGGACAAGTCCAACGCGCACTCTGGTTGGGTGCAACGACCGAGCAAGTTCATGGTGCAACCAAGATTGATCCTTGGTATCTCGAGCAGATCCAACTGATTAATTCTTTTGCACGCACGATTATTGAAGCGGGCGATCTCACGCCAGAGCTCCTGGCAAGTGCTAAATCACTTGGCTTCTCCGATGTTCAAATCGCTAATCTGCGTGGAATTACTGAGACCCAAGTTCGTCAAGAGCGCTACACCAACAACATTCGTCCGGTTTACAAAACGGTTGATACTTGCGCCGCAGAGTTTGAAGCACATACGCCGTATCACTACTCCAGTTATGAAGCCGAAACTGAAGTGCGGCCAAGAGCAAAGCCAGCCGTCATCATTCTCGGCAGTGGTCCCAATCGCATCGGGCAGGGAATTGAATTTGATTACTCCTGCGTTCATGCCTCATTTACTTTGCAAGAAGCTGATTTTGAAACAGTTATGGTCAATTGCAATCCTGAGACGGTCTCCACTGATTACGACACATCGGATCGCCTCTACTTCGAACCACTGACCTTGGAAGATGTATTAGAGGTAATTCATGCTGAAACTTTGGCCGGTCCAGTTCTTGGTGTCATCACACAATTGGGTGGCCAGACACCACTAGGACTTGCAGCAGGTTTGAAAGAGGCCGGGGTGACAATTCTCGGGACAAGTCCAGATGCAATTAATTTGGCGGAGGAGCGCGGCGCATTTGGAAATCTCTTGCAGGAGCAGGGATTGACTGCGCCAGAGTTTGGCATGGCCTCTTCCCAGCAAGAAGCTTTGGAAATTGCAGCACGCATTGGATATCCAGTTTTAGTGCGCCCATCATTTGTTCTGGGTGGCCGTGGCATGGAGATTGTTTATGACGATCAGGCACTCTCTGGCTTTATTTCACGCGCAACCGACATTACGCCAGATCGGCCAGTTTTAGTCGATCGCTTCTTAGATTCGGCAATTGAGATCGATGTCGATGCGCTCTTTGATGGCGAAGAGCTCTTCTTGGGCGGAGTTATGGAGCACATTGAAGAGGCCGGCATTCACTCTGGTGATAGCGCCTGCGTACTTCCTTCAATGACAATTACGCCAGATCAAACCCAGCGGATTCGCGAAGCAACGCTCAAGATTGCAACAGGTGTGGGAGTCCGTGGACTCATCAACATTCAATTTGCACTAGCCGGTGACGTTCTCTATGTATTGGAAGCAAACCCACGTGCATCACGTACGGTGCCCTTCGTAAGCAAGGCAACAGGAGTTTCACTTGCTAAAGCTGCAGCGCGAATCGCAGTTGGTTTTACGATCGCACAATTGCGCGCGGCTGGTTTGCTGCCAAAGAGCGGTGATGGCGTTGCAAAGGGAGTTTCAGTTAAAGAGGCAGTGTTGCCGTGGAATCGTTTCCGTCGCACAGATGGTCGTGGCGTAGATGCAGTTCTAGGACCTGAGATGCGCTCTACTGGTGAAGTTATGGGAATTAGTAAGACCTTCGGAGAGAGTTATGCCAAGTCCCAAATCTCAGCCTTCGGCCCTCTTCCCAAGAGCGGCAAAGTATTTCTCTCATTTGCCGATAAAGATAAAGAATCAGCTTTGCCATCAGTGAAGAAGCTCTTTGGAATGGGATTCACTCTCTTTGCCACTGCCGGAACTGCAAAATTCTTAAAGGAGCATGAGATCTCAAGCACTTTGGTGCGCAAACATGCTGAAGGTCCCGGCCCGCTCGGTGAGAAAACTATTGTGGAATTAATTGGTAGTGGCATCATTGATCTGGTGATTAACACTCCAGTTGGTCGTGGCACGCGCCAAGATGGTTGGTCGATCCGCACTGCGGCAATTCAGCGATCAGTTCCTTGCATTACGACAAGTGCTGGTTTTGCAGCAGCAGTAGCAGGAATCGATGCGCTCCAACGTGGTGGCTTAACAGTTAAGCCTTTGCAAGAGTGGCTTAAGTAATGGCAGGGATTAATCGTCACGCTAAGACAATGATCGCCACCTTGGTGAGCAATAAGCGAGTGGGGCAGTATCACCAACTTATTCTCGATGTAGGTGGCGTAGTAAATGATTTTCGTCCTGGAAATTTCGTTGCAGTTGCAGTTGGCGGTGATCGCAGTTCAATGGTTCTGCGTCGTGCCTTCGCAATCTCACGCATCTCCGATCGCGGTGCTTATGGTGGAACGATGGAAATTATCGTTGCCCCTCATGGCAGTGGTAGTCGCTGGTTCTGTGCCCAACCAGAGGGCAGTGAGATCGATGTCATTGCACCCCTTGGTCAACCATTTGGAATTCCTACTCATCCGGTAAATGCACTCTTAGTAGGTGGCGGTTATGGATCTGCACCACTCTTTGGTTTAGCTGAGATTCTTAAGGATCGCGGTTGCACAGTAGATATGATTCTGGGTGCATCCACTGCCGGAAAGATTTACGCACCCCTTGAGGGAAAACGCGCAGTTAATACCCTTCGGATTTATACCGAAGATGGTTCAATGGGAACAGCCGGTCGTGTGACCGATCCAATCACAGAGCTATTAGCGGCCAACCGAGTTGATGTTATTTACTCATGCGGTCCGATGGGAATGTTAAAGGCGATTTCTGCCCTCACTGCGAATACCGATGTAGTGCATCAATGTGCAGTTGAAGAATCGATGGCATGTGGAGTTGGTATCTGCATGACTTGCGTACTGCCCGTTGCCGATGATGCAGGGGTGGTCACGATGAAGCGCTCCTGTATCGACGGCCCGGTTATCGATGGCGCGTTAGTTCAATGGGATTTAGTTGGCCAAGTATTGCCGGTGAGTGAATGAGCATCGATCTCTCAACCACGCTCGGTAGCGCCTGGTTTCCAGCTCCAGTTTTCACTGCAAGTGGCTGTGCAAGTAGCGGTAAAGAGTTGGCCCAATTTTTCCCGCTACAGGAAATCGGTGCAGTCGTAACAAAGTCGATCATGACGAAGGCTCGTCACGGTCGCCCCACACCACGCATGGCAGAAACGCCAAGTGGCATGCTCAATTCAATCGGCTTACAAGGTCCTGGCATCGATGCATTTTTGGCTAATGATGTTCCTTGGTTGCTCGAACAGAAGGCGCGCGTGATTGTTTCCATTGCAGGAGAGACAGTGGAGGAGTACTCCTCATTGGCTCGTAAGTTGCGTGCAGTGCCCGGTATTTCTGCAATTGAAGTCAACATCTCCTGTCCTAACGTGGAAAATCGTGGGCTAGTTTTTGC
This sequence comes from Actinomycetes bacterium, assembly GCA_037133535.1. Classification (GTDB taxonomy): domain Bacteria; phylum Actinomycetota; class Actinomycetes; order Nanopelagicales; family Nanopelagicaceae; genus WLQV01. Next base: position 9,168 of record JBAXNY010000011.1, on the reverse strand, counting down.
CTGTGATCCTGATGCGGCACATGCAGTAATTGATGGCGTGCGCCGCACTCTCGGTGGCGAACTTCCGATTATTGCCAAGCTCTCACCTGATGTTACAAACATTGTTGAGATTGCAAAGATTGTGGTTGATGCAGGTGCAGATGCACTGGCCTTGATAAATACTTTATTAGGAATGGTCATCAATCTAGATACGATGCGACCACATTTGGGTGGCAAGACTGGTGGTTTATCTGGTCCAGCAATTCGCCCCGTAGCAGTTCGTGCGATTTATCAAGTCCATGCTGCGATGCCTAAAGTTCCAATCCTTGGAATGGGTGGTGTTGCATCTGGTCGCGATGCACTCGAATTGATTCTTGCAGGTGCAAGTGGCATCTCGGTCGGCACCGCCTCCTTTGGTAACCCAGAGGCGCCGATTAAAGTCCAACGCGAACTTGCTGAACTTCTATCAGCACGTGGCTTCAATTCACTTCGTGAGGCTATTGGCTTCGCACATAGAGTTGAAGCGCAATGAGTGGAAATACAATGAGTAAGTCGCCGCTGATTCTGGCAGTTGATACCGATGATCTTTCGACTGCGCAGAGTTGGGTAAGTGGCCTAACTCCACATCTTGGTGCCTACAAACTTGGCTTGGAATTCTTTTTGAAGTTCGGAATTGCTGGAGTTAAATCAATTCAAGGCGCCACTGATCTGCCGCTCTTTCTCGACCTCAAACTCCACGACATTCCGAACACAGTTGCTGCGGCAACCTCACAAGTGGCGGAGTTGAATCCAACCTTTCTCACAGTCCATGCCGCCGGTGGTGCAGAGATGATTAGTCGCGCAGTAGTGGCTGCTCCCAACACGGCAATCACAGCGGTAACAATTCTTACCTCACTCTCTGATGATGAAATGCCAGCCTTAGGTTTTGCTGGAGGTGCGCTAGCCACTGCAACCGCGTTAGCCAAGCACTCTGCCGATGCAGGAGCACGTGCGATTGTCTGTTCGCCACTAGAAATTACGGCAATCCGCAGCGCGGTTGGTCCAAACATCTCAATCATTACACCGGGTGTGCGTCCAAAGAGCATGCAGGGCAGCGACGATCAAAGTCGCACCATGACGCCGAGTGAAGCAATCGCAGCCGGTGCAGATTATTTGGTGATTGGTCGTCCGATTACTCGGGCTTGGAAAGATGGAATTTCTGCGATGAGCAGCGCCGCTGAATCAATTCTTGCTGAACTTTAAGGGCTGACATGGCGCTGCCACCAAAACTCACCAAAGAGCAACGCGATAGTGCACTTGCAATCGCTGCTGCCTCCCGAAAGAGACGAGCCGAAATAAAGTCTCTCTTGAAGGCAGAGCAGATTTCGATCGCAGATGTTCTAGTAATTGGGGAGAGCGATAGCGCAATCGCAAAGCTGCGAGTAAGTGAATTGCTAGCCGCATTGCCTGGCTGGGGAAGTGTTCGCGCTATGTCGATGATTGAACGATTGGAGATTTCACCAACAAGGAGAGTGGGTGGACTCGGTCGTGCCCAGCGCGAGAAGTTGCTGGCTGAGTTTAGAATAAGCGCTGTGATACAACGTAAATATCCCGGATCACTGCTGGTTCTCTCTGGCCCTGGTGGGGTTGGCAAGAGCACGGTCGCTGCTGCGCTGCGATTGCGGAGTGAATTCTGGGTGAGTATCAGTGCGACGACTCGCTCACCACGAGATTACGAAATTGAAGGTCGCGAATATTTCTTTATCTCTGATGATGAATTTGCATCGATGGTTTCTCGTGGGGATTTTCTGGAATGGGCCGAATTTGCTGGTGCGAAATATGGAACACCAAAATCAGCGGTTATTGCAGCGCTCGAGTCGGGTAAGAATGTTCTTCTTGAGATTGACATTAATGGCGCGATGCAAGTGAAAGCATCTGGCTTGCCATCTCAATTGATCTTTCTTGCACCTCCGAGTTGGGAAGATTTAGCGGCTCGCCTTGAATCACGAGGCTCAGATACACCAGAGCGTCGGGCGCATCGCTTAGAAATTGCTCAGGAAGAGCTCGCTCGCGCCAAAGAGTTCGATGTCACGCTGGTAAATGATCGTGTGGAGAATGTAGTCGAAGGCCTGATAGCCTTAGCCTCTGCCCGCAGCGCATAATTCGCAGGTTTTGGCCCAGTTGAACCAGATTCTAAGGAGCGAACATGGATGGAATAACTAATCCGCCAATCGATGAACTATTGGATAAGAGTGGCTCTAAGTACAGTTTGGTTCTCTACGCGGCAAAGCGTGCTCGTCAGATCAACGCTTATTACTCTCAACTAGGAGAGGGCCTTCTTGAATATGTTGGACCACTCGTTGAGACACATGTTCATGAGAAGCCATTATCAATTGCACTCCGTGAGATTAATGATGGACTCCTTACCTACGAAAATCTAGAACCAACCGCCTAACTGATCGACTTCCCCCATGTTCGGCCGTGAAATTCTCCTTGGTGTCGGCGGCGGTATTGCTGCATACAAATCTTGCGATCTTCTGCGTCGCCTCCAGGATCGCGGATATCTAGTCACTGTTGTTCCAACACCTTCGAGTCTCAATTTTGTTGGCAGTGCGACATGGGAAGCTCTCTCTGGTCGCAAAGTACACACCCAAGTGTGGGAGAACATTCCGGAAGTTCCCCATGTTGCTTTAGCTGATAAAGCTCAAATGATTGTTATCGCTCCGGCAACTGCAGATCTGATCGCTCGAATTGCGCAAGGTCGCGCCGATGATCTTCTCACCAACATTGTTTTAGCAAGTGATGCCCCCAAATTGATCGTTCCCGCAATGCACCCGAACATGTGGCTCAATGCCGCGACTGTGGCCAATGTTGCGACTCTGCGCTCTCGCGGATTTATTGTTTTAGAACCTGAAGTTGGTCGCCTGACTGGGAAAGATTCGGGAGTCGGTCGCTTCCCAGAAACTGCTGTGATCATCGAAGAGGTAGAAAAGATCAGTGGCTGGAACGCTGACTTACTCGGTAAAGAGATTCTTATAACAGCAGGTGGAACGCGCGAACCAATTGATGCAGTTCGCTACATCGGCAATCGCTCCAGCGGTAAGCAGGGTTACGCGCTAGCAGAGGCGGCAGTAAGTCGTGGTGCAAAAGTGAAACTGATCGCTGCCAATTGCAACCTCCCCGACATTGATGGTGTTGAGATTTTTCCAGTAGCAACTGCACTTGAGATGGGTGCGCTGTTGCAAGATTTCTTCCCTGCATCTGATGCGCTAATCATGAGCGCGGCAGTTGCAGATGTTCGCCCGAGCGAAGTCTCTGATGGCAAGATCAAGAAGGAGAAGATTGATCACCTTGATTTAATTGCTAATCCTGATCTATTGGCGCAAGCCGGCAAGGCTCGTAGAGCAGATCAAGTACTGGTTGGTTTTGCGGCAGAGACATCAAATCTCGAAGAGTACGCAGCTGCCAAGTTGGAGCGAAAGGGTCTCGACCTGCTCTATGTCAACGATGTTTCAGGTGGTGCAATCTTCGGATCTACTCATACTCAAGGAATGATCCTTGATAAGAGCGGGGTAGTAGCGACTGTGCCGGAAAGCACAAAGGAAACACTGGCGCATAAACTCCTCGATTTGGTCGCGACTCGGTTAAGTTAACCCCATGTCAAAGCGCCTCTTTACCTCAGAATCAGTAACTGAAGGACATCCCGACAAGATCGCCGATCAGATCTCAGATTCAATTCTCGATTCGCTGCTCTCACAAGATAAGACATCTCGTGTTGCAGTGGAAACTCTCATCACCACTGGCCAGGTACACGTTGCCGGTGAAGTAACAACGAATGGTTATGCCGATGTCATGAACATCGTGCGCGATACAGTTTTGGGAATTGGTTATGACTCATCAGAGAAGGGCTTCGATGGCAATAGTTGCGGAGTCTCGCTCTCTATCGGACAACAATCTCAGGACATTGCACAAGGCGTCGATGATGCTTATGAGAATCGAGTTGATTCCTCAGTTGATCCGCTAGATCTACAGGGTGCCGGCGATCAAGGTTTGATGTTTGGTTATGCCTGCGACGATACAAAAGAGTTGATGCCGCTTCCAATTTACTTGGCACATAAGTTAGCCCTTAAGCTTTCAGCGGTTCGCAAAAGTGGTGAATTAAGTTATCTTCGCCCCGACGGTAAGACTCAAGTCACGATTGAGTACGATGGAGATAAGGCGATCGCACTCGACACCATTGTTATTTCGAGCCAACATTCACCAGATGTCGATGTTGCAAAGAAATTAACTCCAGAAATTATCAACTCCGTTATCAAGCCGATTTTGGCTGAACTCGACCTGCCACATGGTTCAGTTCGCACACTCATCAACCCAACTGGACGTTTCGTTATCGGTGGACCGATGGGGGATGCTGGTCTCACTGGTCGCAAAATTATCGTTGACTCATACGGCGGAATGGCTCGCCACGGTGGCGGTGCATTTAGTGGTAAAGATCCATCAAAGGTAGATCGCTCTGCTGCTTATGCAATGCGTTGGGTGGCCAAGAATGTAGTTGCAGCTGGCCTTGCCACTCGTTGCGAAGTGCAGGTCGCTTATGCAATTGGTAAAGCCCAACCAGTCGGTCTTTTCGTGGAAACTTTTGGCACCGAGAAAGTTCCAGTACAGAAAATCCAAGATGCAGTTCTTGCCGTCTTTGATCTTCGCCCGGCTGCGATTATTCGCGATCTCGATCTGCTCCGTCCGATTTATCATCTCACTAGTGCCTATGGCCACTTCGGTCGCGAGCTTCCAGAATTCACGTGGGAGAAGAGCGACCGCGCTGCGGCGCTTAGCAACGCCGTTAAGTAGACGTCGCCTAAAAGGGGTACCTTGCCTACGTGGCAACTCGTCGTCTCACACTTCGCGCCCAAGTAATTACTGCGCAAGCAACTGCGTTGGCAGAAGATCTGCCAGTTGCCCAGGTCCTTGTTGATACTGGTGTTACACATCTAGATCAGCATTTTGATTACTTGATTCCGCAGAAATACGCAGAAAGTGCGCAATCAGGAGTTCGAGTACAGGTTCCCTTCAATAGCCAAGAGCTGGAGGGAATTATTCTCTCCCGCCAAGAACTCGATCAGTCGCGCAAGAATTTGAAGAGCATCACTAAGGTGCTTTCGCCGATTCCGATTATGAGTAGTGAAACTATTGCTCTGCTTATGGATTGCGCCAAGCGTTGGGCGAGTCTGCCTTACGACATTATCCGCTCAGCAATTCCACCGCGAGTGGCAAGTGCGGAGCGCTCTTTTGCGACCGTAAGCGAGGAGTCAATCTCGCAAATAGAGATTGAAGGCGGCGTATTAGCCCACTCCAAGGTACGCGCCTATTGTGCACTTCCTCCGCACAGCACAGTGGAGAGAGAGTTACGAGGGTTAATTACAGTGCGCAGTCGGCTGGGTCAGGTGCTTGTCATCTTGCCGACGGCCCGTTCCCTTGTGAATCTCACGGAAGAGTTGCTCGCTCAGGAGATATCCTTCGTCAATCTCTCTTCAGATCTTCCGAGGGCAGAGCGTTATCTCAATTACCTGCTCTTTGTCTCCGGTAAGCGGACGGTCGCACTTGGTCTGCGTGGCGCGGTCTTTACCCCAATGAAAGCAAATTCGACGCTAATTCTCTACGGTGAACAATCCGAACATCTCTACGAACCCCGAACTCCTGGCTGGAATGCACGCGATGTTGCACTACTGCGTAAGGAGCAGAACCTCATCCTCACTGGGTATTCGCCATCATCTGAAGCTGCACTTCTTATCGAAAATAGTGAATTGAAATTGATCGCAACAAAGACTCACGTCAAGGTTCTCGGGTTGGCGCAGAGCCATGGCGAGCTACTTCCGGCTGGAATATTCCCAGTTGTGCGCAATGCGCTTAAGAAGGGTCCGGTTCTCGCACTTGTGCCACGAAAGGGTTATGGCAACGCGCTGCTCTGTAGCAAGTGTCGCAACATCTCTCGTTGTACTTGCGGTGGTCGGCTAATTGTAAGCGCGAAGAATGCGGTTCCGGTTTGTGCTCATTGTGCGACCGCTTTTCCAGATTGGCGATGTGCATTCTGTTCCTCTAACGAGAAATACATTGCAAGCCGAGGGATAGATCGCTTCGTTGAAGAGATTGGTCGGGCATTTCCTGGCGTAAAGATCATTAATTCCAGTGGTGAAAACATCTTCGATCGCGTCGGAGATGAACCAGCGATTGTTGTCGCAACACCAGGTGCCCAACCTCGCACTGCTGGCGGCTATAGCGCCGTTGTGATCCTAGAGGGCCTGCGATTCCTGGCAGATTCGCAGTTACGGGCGATGGAGAGCGCCCGTGAGATTTTCTTCAGCACTGTTGCAATGTCTGCGCCAGATACAACATCGGTAGTGGTCCTAGATGAGAGTAATCCGCTTATTGGTGAGTTAAATCGTTGGAGTATTGGCCGTTTAGCTCGTGCAGAATTAGCCGATCGTTTAGCTACCAAGTTGCCGCCGTACTATCGTCAAGTTCTCTTCCAAGGAGAGTCACGCGAAATATTGCGGCTATCTGAAGGTTTCGTGCAGATGCAAAGTGATCAACGTCTGCCGTTAGAGGTAGAGATTATTGGCCCGATCGAAAAGGGCGGCGGTGAAGCTGCGCTCCTACTTACCGCCCCGCTGGATCAATCAGCAGAATTGATAGAGGTAGTTGCACAAGTAAATCGCCGCCGTAGCGTTGCAAAGAAGAAGGCGCTCTCGTTAAGAAATGATCCCTATCTCATTAGTTGAAGTACGATAGCGCCATGAGTATCCAAACCATCCGCCTCTTTGGCGATCCTGTTCTGGTTACCCCATCTAATTTAGTTGTTGATTTTGATAAAGAGTTACGGAATTTGGTACGGGATCTCACCGAGACAATGCAAGCTGCCCCAGGTGCTGGACTAGCAGCGCCACAGATCGGTGTTCCGCTACGAGTCTTTGTTTGGGACATCGATGAGGAGTTAGGTCATCTCATCAATCCAACTTTGGACCTGAGCACTGACCTGCAAGAGGGCGAGGAAGGATGTTTATCTTTCCCAGAACTGCGTTACGAAACACCACGCGCCTTTCGCGCAGTTGCTAAAGGCTTTAACATGCATGGTGAACCACTAACAGTGGAAGGCACGGAGCTTCTTGCACGCTGTCTTCAACATGAAACAGATCATCTCAACGGCGTGCTTTTTATCGATCGCTTGCCAGAGTCAGAGCGAAAACTGGCGATGAAAGAGATCCGCGAATCAGAGTGGTTTGGCCTATCGGTTGAGAATGGAAATTCACCTCAGATCAGAGTTTCACCGCACGCTAATCGCGAGAGCGGACTTTGATGCGCTTAGCGGTTGCGGCAACACCAGAGGTTGCACTACCAACTTTAGAGTGGCTACTCAGTAGCGAACATCAATTAGTCAAAGTCATCACGCAGCCAGATCGCCCAGCAGGCCGTGGTCGTAACTTGCGTGAGAGTGCAGTTGCCCAATGGGCCAATGAACACCAGATACCGGTCGCGAAAATTGCTCACGCTGATGATTTGCCTGGCGCGTTAACCGATGTTGACCTGGTTGTCACTATCGCCTTTGGCATTCTCATTCCAGAATCGACCCTGTCGATCCCACAAGGCGGTTTTATCAATGTTCACTTCTCTGCGCTGCCTCTGCTGCGAGGTGCTGCACCGGTACAACGAGCGATTCTTCACGGCGATACCCAGATTGGAATCTCCATCTTTCAATTGGATAAGGGAATGGATACTGGACCGGTTTATTCAACTTCGGTACACGAAATAGCAAGGGAAGAGAATTCGGGCCAACTACTCACTCGCTTATCTGCATTAGTTCCACAAGATCTTGATCGAGTCTTATCAATGATCAGCGCCGGTAAGCAACCGATTGCACAGAGCGCTGCAGGAACACTCGCGCAAAAGATTAGTAAAGAGGAGGCAAAGATTGATTGGAGCCAGAGTTCGGTAGATGTAGTGAATCTAGTGCGTGCTTTTACGCCAGCACCCGGTGCATGGACCCTGTGGCGGAGCGAGAAATTTCACATCAACGAGAGCAAAATTTCTTCGGTAAAACTTCCAGCCGGTGAAATCGCGTTGATGGAAGGATCTCTCTTAGTTGGATGCGGTGATAGCTCAGTCGAAATCTTCACTGTTACTCCATTTGGCAAGAGTGCAATGAAAGCATCTGACTGGGCCCGCGGTGCCAGATTGGTTTCAGGCGATCACTTTGAGTGAGCGTCCAGCACGCCCAACGCGCACCTTTCGTGCGCCAAAACCTGATGCATCTCGCATCTTGGCCTATGAAGTCCTGCGTCAGGTAAATCGTCGTGGCGCATATTCCAATCTTCTCCTGCCACAAGAACTGAGCGCCTCAACTTTAGATTTGCGAGATCGCGCATTTGTTACTGAACTCGTTTACGGAACGTTGCGCATGCAGGGCAGGCACGATTGGATTTTGCAGCAGGTGAGTGATCGCCCATGGGGGGAGATTGATGAAGATGTTGTAGATCTCTGTCGTCTGGGAGTTCATCAGCTCCATGAAATGCGCACTCCCGCTCACGCTGCCGTATCGGCCACGATAGAAGTAGCCCGCAAAGTTCTCGGTGAGTCAAAGGCGACTTTTGTGAATGCACTCTTACGTAAAGTCTCAGCGCTCACACTTGATGAGTGGATAGCGAAGATTCCAACCACTGGTGATGCAATCAGTAGATTGGCAATTCAGTATTCGCATTCAGAATGGATCGTCTCTGCATACTTTGACCTACTACAGAGCGAGAGCGAAGTTGTCGCACTATTAACTGCGAATAATGTTCCAGCAACTCCCACGCTAGTTTCTTGGCCAGGTCGCAGTACACAGGATGAATTGCTTGAATTAGGGGCAGTTGCAACTACCTACTCGCGCTATGGCGCTCACTCGCAAGGCAACCCTGGTGAGCTGCCAATCGTGCGCCGACGTATGGCCGGAGTTCAAGATGAAGGCTCACAAATCGTCGCGCAAGTGTTCGCTGCAGTTGCAGAAAATTCGCAATCTTGGCTCGATCTCTGCGCCGGCCCGGGTGGCAAAGCTGCCTTGATCTTCTCACTCGCGCAAATTTCTGGAAAAACATTTCTTGCAAATGAAGTGAGTCAGGCACGTGCTGATTTGGTAAAACAGGTTGTTGTACATGGTGACGTAATCAGTAGTGATGGCCG
>JBAXNY010000010.1:0-17924 GCA_037133535.1 Actinomycetes bacterium | reverse complement strand
ACTCAATACCAATGAGAATCCCTATGCGCCCTCGAAAGAGCTAGTTGCCGCAATTAGCGCTGCCGTAACAAAGGTAAGTGCAAACCTCAATCGCTATCCAGATCGCGAGGCAAGTACTTTGCGTGGAAAGCTTGCCAGCTTTATCAACGAACTATCTGGTACCAAGTTTTCTGAGAAGAACATTTGGGCAGCAAATGGCAGCAATGAAATTATTCAATCACTCTACTTAGCGTTCGGTAGTGGCAAAGCAATTGGCTTCACACCTTCTTATTCCATGCACCCTTTGATTGCCCAAGTGACCGCTGTGACATGGGAGGCCGGAAAGCGAAAGGCTGATTTCACAATTGACATGCCAAGTGCTCTTGCCCAAGTTCAAAAAGGCACATCACTAGTTTTTCTCACGACACCAAACAATCCCACTGGTACTGCACTCTCAATAGATGAATTAAAGAGTTTTGCAGCTGCTACTGAAAAAGTTGGAGCCTTACTAGTTGTTGATGAGGCATACGCTGAATTTTCACCACTTCAATCTGCAGTAACTTTAATTGAGGAATTTCCGCATCTTGTTGTCTGTCGCACTATGAGTAAAGCATTTGCTATGGCTGGTGCTCGACTTGGTTACTTAGTTGCAAATCCATCTGTCATTGATGCGATGCATCTGGTTCGTCTGCCATATCACTTGAGTTCAATTACTCAAGCAGTTGCAGAAGTAGCTCTTGATTTTCGTAGCGAACTCTTGGGCACTGTGGCCGAACTCAAAGTAGGGCGAGAGTGGCTGAGCAGCGAGCTCGTGAAATTAGGGCTCACTGTCGTGCCGAGTGCAGCGAATTTCATTCTCTTCACAGGGTTTACAATTACACCTGCAGCACTGTGGCAGAAGATTTTGGATCGTGGCGCACTGATTCGTGATGTGGGACTACCGCAGCACCTTCGAGTGACCGTAGGAACTCAAGAAGAGAACCAGATTTTTATCGACGCATTACGAGCAGCGCTAGCCGAGTAGGGGAGAAGATGAGATCCGCACGAGTTGAACGCAAGACAAAAGAGTCCCATGTTGTTGTTGAGCTAGAACTTGATGGCACTGGTGAGATCAATGTCGATACCGGCGTGCCCTTCTTCGACCACATGCTCTCGCAATTAGGAAAGCACTCCGGATTTAATTTAACAGTCAAGACAACTGGCGATGTTGCGGTTGATTCACACCACAGCGTGGAAGACACTTCACTGGCATTTGGCCAAGCACTTCGCGAAGCACTGGGCGAGAAAGTTGGCATTCGCCGCTTCGGTGATGCCATGGTTCCACTCGATGAAGTTTTAGTACAAGCAGCCGTTGATCTTTCGGGACGTCCTTACTTAGTACACCGCCAACCAGAGATTGTGGAATTAATCGGGACTTTCGATACCACTTTGGCAAAGCACATTTGGGAATCAATTGTGGCCGAAGCTCACATTGCACTTCACGTTCGCGTATTAGAAGGTCGAAATGCGCACCACGTACTAGAGGCTCAATTCAAATGCGTGGCACGCGCACTGCGCGATGCTGTTGCACTCGATGGAGTTTCAGGTGTGCCATCAACTAAAGGCGTTCTTTGAAATCGATCGCAATTCTTGATTACGGAAGTGGAAACTTACGCTCTGCCCAACGCGCAATTGAACACATTGGCGCAGCAGTAGAGATCACCTCCGACGCAGATGTAGCTCTCAACGCCGATGGTTTAGTTGTGCCCGGTGTTGGTGCATTCAAAGCGTGCATGAGTGGAATTCTTGGCGTCGATGGTAAAGCGATCATGAGTATGCGAGTAGCAGCAAAGCGTCCCGTCTTAGGTATCTGCATTGGGATGCAGGTGCTCTTTACTAAAGGTTTAGAACATAGCGAAGGTGAATCAGGTGGCACAGATGGCTGTGCAATTTGGCCTGGTGAAGTTGCACAATTGAGCGCACCAGTTCTGCCACACATGGGATGGAATAACGTGAAGGCTGGTGCCAATTCGAAACTCCTGGCTGGTCTCGATGGTGAATCCTTTTACTTTGTCCACTCTTATGCCATTAAACAGAGTTCAGGATTAATTGAATCTCGCACAACGTATGGTGAGAGCTTTATCGCTGCTGCTGAAGATGGAATTGTCAGCGCCACTCAATTTCACCCAGAGAAGTCGGGCGATGTAGGTCTGCAACTACTCAAGAATTGGGTGCAATCACTATGACCCTCGAACTTTTGCCCGCAGTTGACGTCAAAGAGGGACGCGCGGTCCGCTTAGTACAAGGCGAATTAAGCAAGGAAACTTCCTACGGTGATCCAATCGAGGTCGCGCTGGAATTTCAAAGTGCGGGTGCTGAGTGGATTCACTTAGTAGATCTCGATGCCGCCTTTGGCCTTGGTAGCAATGCTGAACTACTTGCAACAGTAATTGGAAAATTAGATATCAAAGTTGAGCTCTCCGGTGGAATTCGCGATGACGCCTCACTTCGCAAGGCACTTGCCACTGGTTGCCGCCGCGTAAATCTTGGAACTGCTGCGCTAGAGAATCCAGAGTGGACTAGCCAAGTAGTGAAAGAATTTGGCGATCGCATTGCGGTGGGTCTAGATGTTCGCGGTCACACGCTTGCTGCGCGCGGTTGGACGCAAAGTGGTGGCGATCTCTTTGAAACTCTCGAGCGATTGGATCGCGATGGTTGCACTCGTTATGTTGTCACCGATGTTGCCAAAGATGGCACGCTGCAAGGTCCAAATTTAGAATTATTAAAAGAAGTCTGCGCTGCAACTGATGCGCCAGTGATTGCCTCTGGTGGCATTTCATCACTGGCTGACATACAAGCGTTAGTAGATCTGCATTCAATTGGAATCGAAGGCGCCATTGTTGGTAAAGCCCTCTATGCCGGAGCATTCACAATTCAAGAAGCGCTCAATCTGGTGCGCAAATGACGCTTTCAATTCGAATTATTCCTTGCTTAGATGTGACAGATGGGCGCGTCGTCAAAGGCGTTAATTTCACTAACTTAGTTGATGCCGGTGATCCAGTTGAAATGGCCAAGGTGTATGGCGCTGAAGGTTGCGATGAATTAACTTTTCTCGATATTTCAGCGAGCAGTGATGATCGCGAAACAACGCTCGATGTAGTTCGCCGAACCGCTGAGCAAGTTTTTATTCCACTTACAGTGGGTGGCGGAATCAGAAGTGTCAGTGATGTTGATCGCCTCTTGCGTGCTGGTGCCGATAAAGTTTCTATCAACACTGCAGCAATCACTCGGCCAGAGTTAATCGCCGAAATTGCCGATCGATTTGGCTCACAAGTATTGGTTCTCTCCGTTGATGCACGGCGGGCACGAACCGAATCTGGTTTTGAAGTGACAACACATGGTGGACGCACTGGTACTGGAATTGATGCACTCGAATGGACCGCACGCGCATGCGCACTCGGTGCCGGTGAAGTTTTACTCAACTCCATGGATGCTGATGGCACGCGCGCCGGCTATGACATCGGCATGATCACGGCAGTACGAGCTGTCACCAATGTGCCCTTGATCGCCAGTGGCGGTGCCGGTGGTCTAGAAGATTTCGCAGCGGCCATCGATGCTGGGGCAAATGCCCTGCTCGCTGCGAGCGTATTTCACTTTGGTATCCATCGAATCGCAGATGTGAAGCGCTATCTATCCTCGCGCGGGTATCCCATCCGCGAGGGCGCTGCCCACTAGGGCAGAATAGACAGATGAGCACTTCACTTCCGCCGCAGATTGCGGAGAAACTCACCTTCAATGGCGGATTAATTCCAGCAATTGCTCAAGATGCCAAGAGCCATGAAGTGTTAATGATGGCGTGGATGAATGAAGCCGCTCTCGCGCAGACACTTTCAACTGGCCAAGCCACTTACTGGAGTCGCAGTCGCAATGAAATTTGGGTTAAAGGCGCAACATCTGGGCACACTCAGAAAGTAATTTCAATCGCACTAGATTGCGATGGCGATACCTTATTGCTCCAAGTAGAACAGATTGGCGCGGCTTGTCACACAGGAGAGCGAACCTGTTTCCACCAACCATTACCGCTGAAGGCGCAGGCCTAACGCGATGGACTTATCAGAGTTTCGCGAACACGCAAAGAGCACCAATGTCATTCCGGTATCTCGCAAACTTTTAGCAGATGGTGAAACCCCACTGGGTGTCTATCGCAAATTGGCAAAGAGCGCAGTTGGCACCTTCCTTCTAGAATCTGCCGAACATGGTGGGGCCTGGTCGCGTTACTCATTTATTGGCGTGCGATCTGAAGCAACACTTACCGAGAGAGATGGCATTGCAATCTGGACCGGAACTCCGCCAGCTGGTGCACCAAGTGGCATGGATCCGCTCACCGCACTTCGCCAAGTTTCAGCGCAATTAAAATCTCCCAAGATCGCAGGGTTGCCACCACTTACTGGTGGCTTAGTTGGATTTATGGGTTATGAAGCAGTTCGACGCCTTGAGAAATTACCGAAGAAGAATCCGCAAGAGATTCCGATTCCTGAATTAGCTTTTATGCTCACCAGTGATTTAGCCGTGATGGATCACAGCGACGGAACGATCACACTAATTGCGAATGCGATTAATTGGGATGGCAGCAACGAACGTATCGATGAGGCTTATGCAGCGGCAGTAGAGCGCCTAGATCGTATGCAAGAGGAGTTGGCGCAATCACTTCCTGGTCATCTAGCAACGATCGCCGAAAAAAGCAGCCCAGAATTTACTCGCAATACCAGTGAGGCAGATTTTATTTCGCGTGCGAATCAAGCAAAGAAAGAGATCGTTGCGGGCGAAGCATTTCAAGTTGTTCTCTCACAGCGCTTCACCATGGAGTGCAGCGCTGACTCACTCGATGTTTATCGAATGTTACGTCTACACAATCCCAGTCCGTACATGTACCTATTGCGCTTTGAGAATGGATTAGATGTTGTTGGCTCAAGTCCAGAAGCGCTGGTAAAAGTTACTGGCGATGATGTACTCATCCACCCAATTGCTGGCACTCGCCGCAGATCAGATTCACCAGAGGAAGATGCGCGATTGGGCGAAGAGTTGCTTGGCGATCCTAAAGAACGCGCCGAGCACTTGATGTTGGTTGATTTGGGAAGAAACGATTTAGGACGGGTCTGCGCCTCTGGCACCGTTGAAGTTGTCGAGTTCATGCATCTAGAGCGCTACTCCCATGTCATGCACATCGTCTCAACTGTGACTGGAAAATTAGCTAAAGCGGCATCTGCAATTGATGCGCTCTTCTCAGTCTTTCCAGCCGGAACACTCTCGGGAGCACCAAAGCCACGAGCGATGGAGATTATTGAAGAGTTAGAAACCACTCAGCGCGGTCTTTACGGTGGAACTATTGGATACATCGACTTCACTGGAAACATTGATACCTGTATCGCAATTCGCACTGCTGTTATTCACGGTGGCAAAGCCTACGTTCAAGCCGGTGCCGGCATCGTTGCAGACTCTGATCCTGCCGCCGAGAATCAAGAGTGTTTAAGTAAGGCAGCTGCTGTACTTGGTGCGATTTCGGCTGCAAATAGAATGCGCAAAATTTAATGCGAATCGCGATCTCGCTCTTAGTGGTCTTCGCCGTAACTGCGCTAGTGACTACTCGGACTAATTTTTTCTCAATCTCACCACGATACGAACGCGCCAAGAAAACGCCATGGCAGCTGCTCGATTCCGGTGAAGACCCCACAGAAGTGGCGGAGGAGAAGTGAGCGTTCTCGCCGAAATTATTTCTGGGGTTCGTGAAGATCTTGCCGCACGTCGCAAACCACTTTCAGAAATTCATGATGCGATGGCCGCTGCTGCACCCGTGCGCGATGTATTGCCGCACCTGCGCCGCAAGCAGTTAAGCGTTATTGCCGAAGTAAAGAGATCCTCTCCTAGTAAAGGTGCATTGGCAGAGATTGCCGATCCCGCACAATTGGCGCGCTCTTACGAATTAGGTGGAGCAAGTGCAGTAAGTGTTTTAACTGAGGCGCGTCGCTTCTCTGGAAGTTTGCAAGATCTCGATCAAGTACGTGCTGCAGTAAATATTCCAATTCTGCGTAAAGATTTTATGGTCGATGAATATCAATTTTTTGAAGCCCGAGCCCATGGCGCCGACATAGTCCTGTTAATTGTTGCCGCACTGTCACAAGAGCAACTCCACGACTTCTTTCACTTGACTCGTGAATTGGGAATGCGCGCGCTAATTGAAGTTCATACCCAAGATGAACTAGAACGAGCAGTTGCAATAGAACCTGACATCATCGGTATTAATTCTCGCAATCTCAAAACCCTTGAAGTAGATCCTGCGGTCTTTGCCACTCTGCTTCCTGAAATCCCGGAAGAGATAATTCGTGTCGCTGAATCTGGCATTGCAAATAGTGATGATGCGCACAAAGCCCGCGCGGCGGGGGCGGACACGATTCTGGTGGGCGAGGCCCTGGTCAAGGATGGCAACCCAGAATTGGCACTGCGCAAGATGATTGAGCACGGTTAGACTTCTCTCCATGTCAACGATTGAAGTCTCAGCGCTGGGTCACTTTGGACCTTACGGTGGTCGCTTTGTGCCAGAAGCACTTATGTCCGCCCTGGATGAACTCGCTGCTGCAAATGAGAGCGCAAAGAAAGATCCCGTATTTCAAAAAACATTAATGGATCTACATCGCACCTATTCGGGGCGTCCTTCTATTATTACTGAAGCGCAACGATTTGCAGAGCATGCCGGTGGTGCGCGCATTATTCTAAAACGCGAAGATCTCAATCACACGGGCAGTCACAAGATCAATAACGTTTTAGGTCAAGCACTTCTCACAAAGCGCATGGGTAAGAAGCGGATCATTGCAGAGACTGGCGCAGGACAGCATGGCGTGGCATCGGCAACTGCTGCAGCACTCCTTGGTCTTGAGTGCGTGGTTTACATGGGCGAGGAAGACACTAAGCGCCAATCACTCAACGTGGCACGTATGAAATTACTTGGTGCTGAAGTTATTCCAGTAACAAGCGGCTCACGCACACTCAAAGATGCAATCAATGAAGCGATGCGCGATTGGGTAACAAATGTTGCCACTACTCATTATTTATTGGGCACAGTTGCCGGACCGCATCCATTCCCGGAAATGGTGCGCGATTTCCATAAAATTATTGGCGAAGAAGCACGTCAGCAGGTAATTGATCTAGCTGGGCGCTTACCTGATGCGGTACTTGCCTGTGTTGGGGGCGGTTCAAATGCGATCGGAATTTTCCACGCATTTATCCCAGATACTTCAGTTCGTTTAATCGGTCTTGAAGCAGGTGGCGATGGTGTTGAAACTGGACGTCATGCTTCATCTATTTCCGGTGGCAGCGTTGGCGTACTTCATGGAAACCGCACTTACGTATTGCAAGATGCCAATGGCCAAACTGTTGAATCACATTCGATTTCTGCCGGATTAGATTATCCAGGTGTTGGTCCAGAGCATGCTCACTTACATGACATTGGTCGTGCTGAATATCGTTCAATCACCGATGCGCAAGCAATGGCAGCATTTGCCCTGCTCTGCAAAACTGAAGGAATTATTCCAGCAATTGAAACTGCACATGCCTTGGCTGGTGCACTTCAAGTTGGCAATGAACTAGGCAAAGATGCGATCTTGCTGATTAATCTCTCTGGTCGCGGCGATAAAGACGTTCAGACTGCAGCTAATTACTTTGGAATTCCACTCTAGAGCGATGAGCACTGGCTTAGAAGATTTATTTGTACGCACACGGGCTGAAAAGCGGGCCGCCCTCATTGCATACATTCCAGCAGGATTTCCTAGCCAGAAAAAGTGTATTGAAGTCATCAAGGTACTCGCCGAGTGTGGCGTAGATGCAGTGGAGATTGGCTTTCCTTATAGCGATCCAGTGATGGATGGCCCAACTATTCAAGCCGCAGCTGATATGTCACTTCGCAATGGCACTGGCGCAGCTGAAGTCTTTGCAACAGTCAATGCTGCAAGTGCCACTGATATGGCAACTGTTGTAATGACTTACTGGAACCCGATCGAAAAATATGGCGTCAAGCGCTTTGCTCGAGATCTAGCGGCTAATGGTGGCTCTGGCGTCATCACGCCAGATCTGACAATAGAGGAGGCGCAAGATTGGCTTGATGAGTCATCTGGTGCTGATGTTAATTCGATTTTCGTGGTTGCGCCGAGCACTAACAATGAGCGCTTAGCGAAAGTTACAGAACGGTGCTCTGGCTTTATTTATGCCGCAAGTCTTATGGGAGTCACTGGTGCTCGATCTGATATTTCACAGAGCGCCGCGGAGTTAGTTTCTAGAATTCGCAAAGTTTCTGACTTGCCGATCGCGGTAGGCCTTGGCGTTTCAACTGGGGAGCAAGCGCGAGAGATTGCAACATTTGCCGATGGCGTAATTGTTGGCTCAGCATTTATCAAAATTCTCCTTGAAGGTGGCAGCGATGACATGGCGCAAATTGAGAAATTAGCTAAAGAGTTAGTCGCAGGGGTTCGAGGCGAATGAACTTCGCCAAGCTTGCTCCATGGCTAACACTTGCTGGGCGGATTGTGCTGGGCGGCGTACTTGTCGTTGCGGGTTATCTTAAAGTTGGGAATACCGCAAAATCTCAGATGGCAGTTCGCGCTTACGAAGTTCTTCCAATCTCTATTGCCAATTTACTTGGTGAGATATTGCCTTGGCTAGAAATCGGCGCAGGTTTACTTCTTATCCTCGGAGTGGCGGTGAAGTGGAGTTCCATCTTTGCAGCAGCACTGATGTTCATTTTCATTGCAGCAATCGTTCAAGCCTGGGCACGTGGTTTGAGTATTGACTGCGGCTGTTTCGGTGGCGGCGGGCAGGTAGCGGCAGGTAAGACCCGTTACTTGGAAGAAATCCTGAGAGATTTAGGTTTAGCGATCACGGCCCTCTATTTAATTCGCTACCCTTTAGGTCGATTCAGTATCGAAAGATCCAGCGCGAAGTAAGAATGAACTTACGAAATGGGAGAGAAGTAAATGGCTAAGCAAGGTGGCGACAAGATCACTCGTTACATCGTTATCGGCATGGTTGCCCTAGTCGTAATTGTCGGTGTCTTCTTCTCGATGAATTCTGGTTCCAAGAAGAGTGCGTTACCTGTTGCCGGTGAGAGTGCTAACGGTTATGCAATCTCTTTCAATTCCGAACTTAAAGGCGCACCAGTAGTTGATATCTGGGAAGATTTCCAGTGCCCGGTATGTCAGCGCTTTGAAGGCACAAATGGTGCATGGCTACAGCAACAGATAGCTGCCAAAAAAATAAAGGTTTCATTCCACTTGCTCTCATTCCTTGGGCCAGAATCAATTCTGATGGCCAATGCAGCAGCATGTGCCGCCGATGAGAATAAATTTCTTGAACTCCATAATTTGATGTATGCCAATCAGTCAGCGAAAGAGAATTCTGGCTTCTGGACACCAGATATACTTACCAAAGCTGGCACTGCTGCTGGAATTACCTCACCAGCATTTGCCGCCTGTGTAAAGGAGGCAAGTACTTGGGTTGGGTTCAGAAAGTTGCCGATGACGGCGCAAAGAAGAATGTCAATTCAACACCGACTCTTTTTGTCAACGGCAAAGAGCTCAACCGTCAAACTCAGTATTACGATCCCAAGGCCTTTGAAGCTGTTGTTCTAGCCAACGGAAAATAAGATGTTGGATCGTTCGATCCCGACTCCAAGTATTTCGGAAGTTGTGATTGGGCCACTGCATTTTCACTTCTACGCGCTCTGCATAATTGCTGGCATTGCAGTTGCGATTTTTCTCGGCAATCGCCGTTTTCTTGCTGCAGGTGGCAGTGCAAATGTTGTTGCAGATGTAGCAATCATCGCTGTACCAAGTGGAATCATCGGCGGACGCATCTATCACGTAATTACCTCACCCGACAATTACTTCGGCAATAGTGGAAATTTCTCGGATGTATTTAAAATTTGGGAGGGTGGTTTAGGAATTTGGGGCGCGATCTCCCTCGGTGCATGTGGTGCATGGATAGCGCTCAAGCGAATTCCCGTTGAAAGAAATTCCCAAACATTTACCGTCTTTCTCGATGCCCTTGCACCGGCTCTTCTTCTTGCACAAGCAATTGGTCGTTTTGGGAATTGGTTTAATGCCGAACTCTTTGGCCGTCCCACATCACTTCCCTGGGGGCTAGAGATTCCAATGGTTGATCGACCCTTCAAGTACGAATCTTTCACCACTTTTCATCCGACCTTTCTCTACGAAGCTCTCTGGTGTATCGCGCTAGCACTCCTTTTGATTCGTATTGAAAAGCGATTGCAATCAGGACAACTCTTCGCGCTCTATGTAGCCGGTTATTGTGTGGGTCGCTTCTTCATCGAATTACTACGAGTAGATAGTGCAAGTATCGTGCTGGGACTTCGGATCAATGTCTGGGTGAGTTTGCTAGTTTTCAGCGGCGCAGTTGTGGCGTATTTCAGATTCGCACGCAAAGTTAGGTAGAGTGCGAAAGTGGCACTAGAGGATGTTTATAAGCGCAACCTAGAGCATCGCGGACATCGCGCGGGCTGGCTTCGTGCTGCCGTCCTTGGGGCCAATGACGGATTGGTAGCAACAGCGAGTTTAATGATCGGCGTATCTGCCGCACGTGCTGATAACTTCCTCATCACCGCTGGAATTGCCGGCATCGTTTCCGGTGCAATGTCGATGGCAGTTGGCGAATATGTTTCGGTGCGCTCTCAAAATGATATTGAAGAATCCGATCGTCTCTTAGAGATCGCACACTTAGCCGTTGATCCCGAGGGTGAACTAGCAGAGTTACAACAAATTTATATTGATCGCGGGCTCTCTGATAAATTGGCACTGGAAGTTGCCACCGTGATGCATGAGAAAGATGCGCTAGGTGCGCACTTGCGCGATGAACTTGGCCAACATCCCCATACGAAGGCGCGACCCGTTCAAGCTGCGGTGGCATCGGCGCTCAGTTATGGAGTCGGTGGACTTGTTCCATTCCTTGGCGCCTTTGCACCTAATGCCGGAACCCAAGCACTCAGCATTGTTGCTTTCACTATTGCCGGATTGATTGCGACTGGAATTATCAGCGCCCGCACCTCAGGCAGCAAGGTTTTTGCACCGACTCTGCGCGTGGTTATTGGTGGCTCACTAGGAATGGCAATTACCGCTGGAATTGGCCACCTCGTTCACATCAGTGGCGTGCTCTAAACCCATTCGCCGCAAATACCTTCATTTGCTAGTATCTCCTTAGTGATTTCCACTTCCCTCGGGAAGATAGCGAAATTCATCCGGGCCATCGATGTCCCACACAAGCAATCTATAACTCGCCTGAATATTTCAGGTGCATGCTCAGTGAGGTAGATGATGGCAATTGAGTCGGCTTTCCCTCAAGCCCAGGGACTCTATGACCCTGCCTTCGAACACGATGCCTGCGGTGTCGCACTTGTTGCCACTCTCAATAAAATTCCGACGCACGACATTGTTAAGCAAGCACTTACCGCCCTCGTTAATTTAGAGCATCGCGGCGCATCGGGTGCCGAGCCAGATAGCGGTGATGGCGCCGGAATTTTGATTCGTGTACCAGATCATTTCTATCGTGAAGTCTCGGCAATCCAACTTCCACTTGAGGGAAGTTATGCAACTGGTATCGCTTTTATTTCAGGCGATCAAGATCTGCGCCAAGAGTTAGCGAAGATTGCAGCAGAAGAGTCACTTGAAATTTTAGGTTGGCGCACCGTTCCAACTGATTCAGCCACTCTTGGCAAGACTGCAATCTCAGTAATGCCACGGTTTGAGCAAATTTTTATCGCTGGCAAAAAGCAGGAGAGCGGTATCGCACTCGATCGTTTGGCTTTTGCATTCCGCAAACGCGCCGAACATACGCTGCCAATCTATTTCCCATCTCTCTCCTCACAGACCATTGTTTACAAGGGAATGCTTACAACTGGCCAACTAGAAGAGTTTTTCCCTGATCTCTCAGATGAGCGTGTTGTTTCACCACTTGCAATCGTCCACTCACGTTTTTCCACTAACACCTTCCCATCGTGGCCACTTGCTCACCCTTACCGCTTCATTGCGCACAATGGCGAGATCAATACTGTTAAGGGAAATCGCAATTGGATGCGCGCCCGCGAAGCACTCCTAGCTAGCGATCTCATTCCTGGCGATCTCAATCGACTCTTCCCAATTGTTGACACCGCAGGTAGCGACTCTGCATCCTTTGATGAAGTGTTGGAGTTGCTCTACTTAGGTGGTCGCTCACTGCCACATGCAGTCTTGATGATGATTCCTGAAGCGTGGGAGAATCACACATCGATGTCGCAACTGCGCAAAGATTTCTACAGCTTCCATTCATCTTTGATGGAGGCCTGGGATGGACCAGCGTGCGTAACATTTACCGATGGTCATCAAGTTGGCGCAGTTCTTGATCGCAATGGTCTTCGCCCATCTCGTTTCTGGGTCACAAAAGATGGCCTAGTTGTTTTAGCAAGCGAAGTTGGCGTGCTTGATATTCCGCAAGAGAACATTGCACGTAAGGGTCGCTTACAGCCAGGAAAGATGTTCCTTGTTGATATTGAGCAAGGACGCATCATTGAAGATGATGAAATCAAAGATCAACTAGCTGGCGCTGCACCTTATGGCGAGTGGCTCCATGCCGGTTTAGTGAAGTTATCAGATCTGCCAGCGCGCGAACACATTGTTTATCCACACTCATCTGTACTTCGCCGCCAAAGAGCCTTCGGTTACACCGAAGAGGAGTTGCGTATTCTCGTTACGCCTATGGCAAAACTTGGTGCAGAACCTTTGGGCTCGATGGGTACCGATACCCCGATCGCAATTCTCTCTGATCGACCACGTCTGCTCTTTGATTATTTCTCACAACTCTTTGCTCAAGTAACCAATCCACCTCTGGATGCAATTCGGGAAGAGTTAGTCACCTCACTTGGCGGCAGTTTGGGCGCAGAGCACAATCTCTTAGATCCTGGCCCTGCATCATGTCGCCAAATCCAATTAGATTTTCCAGTTATTGATAACGATGAATTAGCAAAGATCATTCACGTTAACGCCGATGGCGATCACCCTGGATTCCAAGCACATGTAGTTCGGGGCTTATTCCCAGTTGCCGGCGAGGGCGCAGCGCTCAAGAAGCGGATTGAAGAAATTCGTAGCGAAATTTCACGGGCAATCGCCGATGGTGCGCGCATTATTGTTCTCTCTGATCGCGATGGCGATGCCGATAATGCACCGATTCCTTCACTCTTGCTTACCGCGGCAGTTCATCACCATTTAATTCGTGAAAAAACTCGTACCAATGTTGGCCTCATTGTCGAAGCTGGCGATGTTCGCGAAGTGCACCACGTTGCACTCTTGATTGGCTATGGCGCTGCAGCTGTCAATCCTTATCTTGCAATGGAGAGCGCAGAAGATTTAGTTCTGCAAGGAGTCATCACTGGAATTGCGCCCGAGAAGGCAGTTCGGAATCTCATTAAATCTCTCGGCAAAGGCGTTCTCAAAGTCATGTCGAAGATGGGTATTTCAACCATCGCCTCCTACACCGGCGCTCAAGTATTTGAAGCAATCGGTCTCTCAACTGAAGTTATCGATGATTATTTTGTTGGCACCACTTCACGTTTAGGTGGAGTAAGTCTTGAGACTATTGCGAAGGAAACTATCGCGCGCCATCACCTTGCTTATCCACCTGGTGGGGAAGTGCCTGGCACTAAGCGCCTACCAATTGGTGGCGAGTATCAATGGCGTCGCGAGGGCGAACCTCACCTTTTCGATCCAGATACTGTCTTTACCTTGCAACATTCCACTCGCAATAAGCGCTACGACATTTTCAAGCGCTATACATCGCGAGTAGATGAGCAGAGCAAGCGCCTAATGACCCTACGCGGACTCTTTCAATTCGCATCGACTCGCGCACCAATTTCGATTGATGAAGTTGAGCCAATTTCAGAGATTGTTAAGCGCTTCTCAACCGGTGCAATGTCATACGGTTCAATTTCGAAAGAGGCGCATGAAACTTTGGCGATTGCTATGAATCGCTTGGGTGGTAAATCTAATACTGGTGAAGGTGGCGAAGATCCAGATCGTTATCTACCGATGGCAAATGGTGATTCAAAGCGCTCATCTATAAAGCAAGTTGCATCAGGTCGTTTTGGTGTCACGAGTGAGTACTTGGTCAATGCCGATGACATTCAAATCAAAGTCGCACAGGGTGCAAAGCCTGGTGAGGGCGGACAACTACCTGGCAACAAGGTCTATCCATGGATTGCCAAAGTTCGTTACTCAACGCCAGGTGTGGGTCTCATTTCGCCACCTCCTCATCACGATATTTACTCCATTGAAGATTTAGCTCAGCTCATTCACGATCTCAAGAATGCTAATAAGAATGCCCGCATCCACGTCAAGTTAGTTGCCGAAGTTGGAGTAGGAACTGTTGCAGCTGGTGTAAGCAAAGCGCATGCCGATGTTGTTCTTATTTCAGGACACGATGGCGGAACTGGCGCATCACCACTAACTTCGCTCAAGCATGCAGGTGCACCATGGGAACTTGGTTTAGCTGAGACCCAACAGACCCTTCTACTCAATAATTTACGCGATCGCATCGTGGTTCAGACCGATGGTCAATTAAAAACTGGACGCGATGTGCTAGTTGCTGCACTCCTTGGCGCCGAAGAATATGGTTTTGCAACTGCGCCACTTGTTGTCTCTGGTTGCGTCATGATGCGCGTCTGCCATCTCGATACCTGCCCAGTTGGTGTTGCAACTCAGAACCCAGAACTTCGCAAGCGCTTCTCAGGTAAACCAGAGTTTGTGGAAACATTCTTTGAATACATCGCTGAAGAAGTTCGCGAGCTCTTGGCGCAACTTGGTTTCCGCACTCTTCAAGAGGCCATTGGTCACGTAGAGGTACTTGATACTCGTGCTGCAGTTGATCACTGGAAGGCAAGTGGCTTAGATCTCTCACCACTCTTAGTGATGCCAGAGACAAAGTCAGCCCTTCATCGCACTGGAGTACAAGATCATGGACTTGCCGCGGCCCTTGATAACACAATTATCGATTTAGCCAAGGCTGCGCTGGAAAAGAAAGAGCCAGTTCGCATCGACTTGCCAGTGCGAAATGTGAATCGCACAGTCGGAACGATGTTGGGCGCAGAAATCACTCGTCGTTATGGTGGTGCAGGTTTGCCTGCCGACACCATTTCATTAACGCTCCATGGTTCATCTGGCCAATCACTCGGGGCATTTATTCCATCGGGTCTGACCATTCGACTCTATGGTGATGCTAACGATTATGTGGCAAAGGGAATTTCTGGTGGACGCGTCATAGTCCGACCGGATGAGCGAGCTGGATTTATCTCAGAAGAGAATGTGATTGCCGGTAACGTCATTGGATACGGTGCAACAGCTGGTGAGATTATGGCGCGCGGCATCGTGGGAGAGCGCTTCTGTGTTCGCAACTCAGGTGCCACCGCGATTGTCGAAGGTATCGGCGATCATGGTTGCGAGTACATGACAGGTGGCACAGTAATTATTCTTGGACGCACTGGTCGCAATTTTGCAGCAGGTATGTCAGGTGGTCGCGCCTTCGTTCTCGATCTCAAGCCTGAGTTAGTAAATACTGAAATGGTTGATGTACTTGCCGTTCCGGAAGATCAACAACAACTGTTGCGTCAGAACATTTCACGCTTCCATGCTGAGACTGGTTCACTTGTTGCGCACGAACTTCTGCAATCCTGGCCAGCATCGCTGGTGCGCCTCTCAATGGTGATGCCACGTGACTATGCCCGAGTACTTGCTGCAATGAATCGCGCAGTAAGTGAAGGTCTTGCTGCAGATACCTATGTAATGGAGGTTGGTCATGGCTGATCCAAAGGGATTTTTAACTACACCACGCCAAACTCCTACGCGTCGTCCAGTCGATGTTCGGATTAAGGATTGGAAAGAAGTTTACGAAGAGCAACCAATTGCAGATTTACAGAAGCAAGCTGGGCGCTGCATGGATTGCGGTATTCCCTTCTGCCATCAAGGTTGCCCACTCGGTAATCTTATTCCAGAGTGGAACGACCTCATGTGGCGTGGCGATAAGCATGAAGCGATTGATCGCTTACATGCCACCAATAATTTTCCAGAATTTACTGGCCGCCTCTGTCCTGCACCCTGCGAGACTGCCTGTGTTGTTGCGATTAATGCCGATGCGGTAACAATCAAGCAGGTGGAACTTCGCACAATCGAAGAGGCATTTAGCGATGGCACAGTTCTTCCATTGGCACCAGATCGCCTTACCGGCAAGACAGTTGCAGTCATTGGCTCTGGCCCAGCAGGTCTTGCAGTTGCGCAACAACTCACTCGCGCAGGACATACCGTTGCAGTCTACGAACGCGGTGCAAAAATTGGTGGACTACTTCGCTATGGAATTCCTGAATTTAAAATGGAGAAATCAATTCTTGATCGCCGATTAGCACAGATGGAGAGCGAAGGAACCCGTTTCCGTCCAGGAGTTGATGTTGGTGTAGAAGTTACCGGCCAGCAGCTACGTTCCAAATACGATGCAGTTGTACTAGCAATCGGTGCAACTCAGTGGCGGGATCTACCAATTAAGGGTCGCGACAATAAAGGCATTTATCAGGCGATGGAATATTTACCATGGGGCAATGCGCAAGCACTAGGTGAAGTAACCAATCCGGCAATCAACGTCACCGGAAAGCACGTGGTAATTCTCGGTGGTGGCGACACTGGCGCAGATTGCTTAGGTACTGCAATTCGCCAAGGCGCAGCAAGTGTTACTCAATTAGAGATCATGCCGCGCCCAACGCAGGAGCGTCCAACCACTCAGCCTTGGCCTACTTATCCCATGATTTATCGAGTTTCATCAGCGCACGAAGAGAAAGATAATCGCCTCTTCGCTGTGAGCACAGAGGAATTTGTTGGCGATGGCAATGGAAATGTAAAAGCACTTCGCCTAGTTGAAACTAAATTCGAAAATGGAAAATTTGCACCAGTTCCTGGCACAGAGAAAGAGATCCCAGCAGATTTCGTCTTTCTTGCAATGGGATTCACTGGCCCAGAAAAGAGTGAGCTACTTACTCAACTCGAAGTTGACTTTGATGAGCGTGGAAACATTAAGCGCGATCTGAATTATCAAACAAAGACGCCAGGCGTTTACGTTTGTGGTGATGCTGGTCGAGGACAATCACTTATTGTTTGGGCGATCGCTGAAGGTCGTAGTGCTGCCGCGAGTGTTGATAGCTTCCTCACTGGACGAACTCAGTTACCGTCACCTATTGAACCAACTGCACGCCCAATGATGGTTTAGTTTTTCCTCAGCAAGGCCAAAGCAAGAGGAGGTAGCCAAGTGCGAAGAGCAAAAATCGTATGCACGCTAGGTCCAGCTACTTCAACACCCGAGAAAGTTGCTGCGCTGATTAGCGCTGGAATGAATATGGCTCGGTTAAATCTTTCGCACGGCAAAACTAGCGATCACGAGAAATCTTTGGCGATGGTGCGAGATGCTGCAGCAAGTGCGGGGAGAACAATTGCGGTACTGGCAGATCTCCAAGGTCCAAAAATTCGGTTGACTCGGTTTAGCGATGGGCCACATGAATTGGCGCGTGGCGACATTTTTACAATTACTACCGATGATGTTGAGGGAAGTAAAGAACGCGTCGGAACGACTTACAAGGGGCTACCAGGAGATTGCAGTAAGGGTGATCGCATCCTCATTGATGATGGCAAAGTTACAGTAGAAGTGATCGAAGTAAGCCATAACGATGTAACCACTCGAGTGATCGAACCAGGAATTGTTAGCAACAATAAAGGAATCAATCTGCCCGGAGTTGCAGTCTCGGTTCCTGCTCTCTCCGATAAGGACCGAGAAGATTTGCGTTGGGCGTTAAAGGCTGGCGTGGACTTTATTGCGATGTCCTTTGTCCGGAGTGCAAAAGACATTAT
>JBAXNY010000009.1:0-20286 GCA_037133535.1 Actinomycetes bacterium | reverse complement strand
CGATAATCCTGCGGTACTCAATGAGCGCTACTGGCCAACCTAACTCTGTAAATTTCTGTGCGAGTGGCGCCAGATCCTTTCGATCATATTCTGGGCGCCAATATCCGCCGTGAATGAGAACAATGGTTGGTTTCGTCGATTCAAGGGACAGATAAAAATCGATAATTTGGTCTTCGTGCTCTCCGTAGCTAAAAGTATTAGCCGGAGTGATGTACCTTAAATCAAAGACGGATCTATCTTCGGATTCCATGCCCGGATCCTATTCTTCTTCGTCACGGCCCTAATTTATTTGCCAAATACTGCAGCGTATAAATCAACTCCTGGAATTATTTTGATGTGAACACTGAAATCTTGACCTTCAAATTTTAACCATTCATACTCGGAACTGAATAATCTTTTACGATCACTTGAGCAAGGATTGGAATTGCTTGTTCCCATGAAATTCCATATACCAATTTAAATGACTCTGAGAATGTGTGGCCTTTCGCCTGCTCGGCATATAACGCCATTGTTGAATTGGCTCCTCCAATTGCGGATAAAGCTTCAACTGCAAGCATTCCAGTTGCATAACCCCAGTCGTAGTCGTTGCAACTTTTAAACAGGTAAGCCGAAACTCCGGCCAGGTCGCGTGGAGGAACCAGATTGTTTGAAGCAGTGCGATACTTGGCCTCACCATTTCGCTCCTGCAAGTAATCCTTATAAGAATTTGAGGCTAACGCCTTGCCAACAAAATGCGCCTGCCCTTCTGCAAGCCAACAGGTGTAATTCTCTTCTGGTAAAAGAATCGTTGGATCGGTGGCGTTGCGTGGGTTGGCAGTTTGAACCATGTGAGTGAATTCGTGAATTTCTATTCCGCCCTGTCTGTAAGGTTTAGCTCGCTCACTAGCCTCATTTGGAACTCCAAAGTTACCTACTGCATTTCCATTTGTGTCGATAACTCCAGCGTTCGCAGCGCCACAATCCTTGAGCATCTCCGTAGGCGTTGCACCCAGACCCATGTTTGGTAAGCAAAGATTTCGCATCATTGAGGCAGGGTTACCGCCAGTAACATTATTATCATTTCTCCATTTATTGTAAGCAATTTCGGCCAATGGTTCATCTTGAGTATTAAAAAAGAAGAGACCGATTGACTTTGGTTGATTAAATCCCGACCAGAATTTCATTGCTTTTGCGATGCGCTCTTCTTCACTCGTAGTTCCCGCTGGGATTGTGTTTGGTCCAATCCAGATCATTGATTTCATTCCGGTCGGAGCTGTGTTTGCTAAATAGATCTTCTGTGCGCTCTCATAGGCGACTTGTGCGACTTTTTCTACATTATCAAGAATATTTGCAAAAGTGATTTCTCTTTGGACAACTGGCAACGCGATAGGTATTGGAATAACAGCTGGAGGCGGAGGAGTAAATACTGGAAGAGTTATTTCTGCAGAGACGCCATGGCCTTGACCATCGTGTGCTTTGATGTTGACCTCACCGGTGTAGAGCCAGCGGTAGGTAGTCCCTCCGTCCAGATGTACATTCACCCAAGGCAAAGAATTTTTCGTACCAAGGGCTGGATCAGAACATCCCTTTTGAATCCAACCAGAATCTAATGGCTCGACTGGAAGCCATAAAGGACCAGATTTAACTTGAATAACGAAAGTAGTGTTGCTCGGGTTTGAACAACCTTCCGTGGCATATAACCTACGTACAGTCTTCTGATCCTTGGCGACATACACATTCGAAGTGTTGGTTGGTGTTGGGGTCGGTGAGGAAGAAGGTGTCGGTGGGTTAGCTAACAAAACCCCTTTATCCCAGACTAATTTTTTGCCAGATTTAACGCAAGTAAATTTCACATTTGAAACTGTTGAGGTTGCTCCAGCTTTAGCACATGTTGCACCAGCCTTAGGATTTACAGCGCCTGCTTGAGGTAGTGCAAGACTCGAAGTGAGAAGAATCAGAGTGGTGACGGCAGAAAGCTTGCGCATGTAATAAGGATTTCATAAGACTTAAAACTTTTCTACTTGAGGTTAGTGAATAGCGAAAATTAAGAGCTTCTAAGGAAAAATTCCAGACTTTTAAAAGAGGCAAACCCTTGGTGTGTTCCATAAAAATGTGCATCTGTGCGGAGACGAGAGGATTTGAACCTCCGATACCCTTTAAGGGGTATACCTCATTAGCAGTGAGGCGCACTCGACCGGGCTATGCGACGTCTCCAAGTGTGTGAGAAGTCTACCGCGCTCAGATACCTATTACTTCACCCGTGATGTTGGCCGATTCGGGCGATGCAAGGAATGACACCACGCGAGCCACATCCTCTGCGCTTACTAATCCCTTTGGTGTTGATGTTTGTCGTTTCTCTAGCTCATCGGCAGAGGCATGACCTAGATACTTTTTGTAATTTGCATCGTTGCTATGAAAAAGTTCAGTATCAATCGTGGTTGGAGAAACCGAGTTAGCAGTGATTCTATCTTTGCGGAATGAGATGGCAGAACTTTTAGTCAGTGAATGTTGTGCCGCTTTTGCCGCTTGATAATGCGAGGTAAATTCACTCGCTCCTTGGCCCATTGATGAAACGATGTTGATGATGCGTCCATACTTATGCTTTTGCATTAACGGTACTGCTGCCTGCGTGCATAAAAGCGTTGCGATTACGTGTACATCAAGCAGTGATTTCAATTCTGATTCTGCTGTATCCATGATTGGTTTTACTAAAAAATGCCCGGCATTGTTTACTAATACAGTGACTTGCAGATTTAGTGCGGAAATTTCTTTGAATGTAGAAGTTACATCGTTGGAAGATGTGACATCTCCAACATAAATACTTCCTTCTCCATCTGCCTCGTTAACAATGTGGAGCGTTTCCGCTAGGCGATCTTGCCGACGACCAACAAGGGCAACGTGGTAGCCATCTTTTGCTAAGGAAATTGCTATCGCCCGGCCAAGTCCACTTCCTGCGCCAGTCACAATTGCTAACTGCTTACTCATCAGAGCATCTCCCATCCGCCATCGACCATGATCGATTGTCCAGTGATAAATGATGATGCGGGTGTGGCAAGGAATGCGACTAGATCTGCGACAGCGCTAGGCTGTCCGCGATATTTAAGTGCTTGATTGGCAATCATCTTTCGATCTAACTCTGCTTGATCGCCATAGGCAGATTCATCTGGTGTTTGAATCGCACCAGGAATAATGGAGTTAACGCGAATATTTTCTTCACCAAGTTCTCGTGCAAGAACACGTGTAAAGCCAAGTACACCAGCTTTCGCTGAGGTGTAATGAATGTTGCCTGCCATGCCAATAAGTGCCCGGATAGATGAGATATTTATGATGCTGCGATTGCCGCTCTTGGTACAAATGGCATGGAACTCGCGAGAAGTGAGAAACATTCCTTTGAGATTAGTTGCAAGTACCCGGTCCCATTCCTCCGGCGTAATTTCTAACCAATTAGGACTGCCAGCAACTGCCGTTGCAGCGTTATTGACCAAGACAGATGGTGCACCCAATCGAGAAACGACCTCTGAAAATAGTTGTTTAACACTCTCTTGGTTGGAGACATCGCCTTGAATTGCAATTGCAGCACCGCTCTGTGAAATTGATTCGGCAAGTTGCTGCGCCTCTTTAGCTTCGGAATCTGCAAAATAATTAATCGCAACTGCAAAACCAGATTCTGCTAATTTCTTCGCTGTGGCTGCGCCGAGATTTCTAGCAGCTCCTGTAATTACCGCGACTGGTTGATCAACTTTACTCACTGCTTACCTCCGCGAGATCTCCCACAAAATCATCCAGACCAATCATGGGGCGGGGCACTTTATTGAACTGTAATTTTCTAACATCAGGTGTAGTTGGTCCATCAAGATTGAGTGAGAAGGTGTCACCATAACGTCCAGCAAATCCCGACTTAAAGAGCAGTGGTGAGCGCACATGAACGATGGTGCATTTATCGAGATCAATTCCAGCAACTTCATAGCCGGCAGGATCAAAGGTTGTTGTTGCACTCTCTGAAACTAAAATTTGAACTTTATTTTTACTTTCCAGAAGTAACCAGCGACCAATAGAAACAACCTGGCCAGTCATTGCTGGACCGGTGAGCACAACAGGAGTTTCGCCCTTGTTGAGAAGTTTTGCAGTGACAGCAACTGGCTTGCCCCAACGCGGATCGATAGTGAATCCCAGTGAGACAGATACTTCATCTCCAATTGATTTTGCGTAAGCCTTATCAACTGCAGGTGCATCAACAACGGTGCAGGCACTGACAATGTCGCTGCCGTAATTCACAAGGGATGCAATTACACGGGAATCATCGCCAGTTGAGCCGCCAGATGGTGCATCTGAAGATTGCGAGATGAGTTGCATCTTCCCGTTGTAGCCCTTAATCGCATGAGAAATTGCATCCTCTACCGAATAGAGAGTGGCTTGGAATTCTTTATGTATTTTCCAGAGTGCCTTGCGAATTATCTCGGCACACTCATTAGCGCGTGCAACATTGCCAGAGTGAACAACAGTAATTCCAAATCCAACCTCTGCTACATCTATCCAAGGCTGAACTGGGAAGAGTGAGATATCCAAAATCTCGTCATCGATGAGGGAGTCGGCTAATTGACGAATCTGTAGAAGTGGTTGATCGCTTGTGCCCATTGTTTCGGCGGGAATAATCATGTTGAGCTTCTTGAGCGCAGTGCCCAACCTGCGATTATTAGTAAGCAACTGCTGCATTAAATCTGCAGCACGTCGACCGGTATCGCCTTGATCGATGTGCGGGTAAGTACGAAATCCAATGAGCGCATCGGATGCAGCAACGATGCGGCGCGAAGGATTTCCGTGGAGATCGTGAGTGACAACGATTGGCACATCTGGGCCAACTATTTCCCGGGCAAATTCAGTGATGTGCGCATCGCTGTGATCATCGCTTTCGTTAATCAGTGCACCGTGCAGATTAAGTATGAGTCCATCTAGCTTTCCAGCAGCGAGCAATTCTTTCTTTAGTAAAGCTTTCATCTTCGCTAATTCAGTATCGAGAAATATTCCACCAGACATCGCCCAAGCCCGCATCAATGGAATTGCATCAAAGCCATGTGCCCGGAGCTGTTCCAAACTTCCAGCAACTTCAATATTCATCCCATGAGATTTTGTATCAGCATCGGCGCTGAGCCAGATTCCTTGTATTTCAAAATCGTGCATCGTGGTGCGATTTGCAGCAAAAGTATTTGTCTCTTGGATGATGCTCGCGACGCCCACTCGTTTAGCCATGTCAGAAAGATACTTGTTAGGCTCACCCTGTGACCATACGTATCGGCCTCGATTGGGGCACATCTTCGCTGCGCGCCTGGCGAATTGCAGATGGCCAAATCACCGACGCTCGACAATTTCCACTCGGTGTGCGAAAGATCGCGGCTGGTACTCATGCCCAAGTTCTTCACGAACATATCGGTGACTGGATTAATGAAGCCGAGATCATTATTGGTGCAGGAATGGTTGGGTCGACTTTTGGTTGGTATGAAGTTCCTTATCTAGAGATGCCCCTTGGCTTAGATGACATTTGCAGTAAAGCAGTTGAGGTACCAAATGGAATTAAACGTAGCGATGGCAGTATTTTGCCGGTAAAGATTATCTCTGGTGTAAAGAAGAATTCAGCTGGCGAGTTTGATGTTATGCGCGGTGAAGAATCACAAGTTTTATCACTCGGTATCGAAGAGGGAACGGTAGTTCTACCAGGAACGCATAGTAAGTGGAT
Source organism: Actinomycetes bacterium (assembly GCA_037133535.1). Classification (GTDB taxonomy): domain Bacteria; phylum Actinomycetota; class Actinomycetes; order Nanopelagicales; family Nanopelagicaceae; genus WLQV01. The sequence goes on along the minus strand of JBAXNY010000009.1, from coordinate 14,576 downwards.
TGCGATTAAGGGCGGAAAGATTGTTGATTTTCGAAGTTATTTCACGGGCGAGCTTTTCAATCTCTTAGTAAAAGAGAGTTCAATTACTCAGGCAATTTCTGAGGGAAAACATACAAAGACTCTTGGTAGTGAAGCATTTATTGCAGCGCTTAAAACCCCAGGTAGCGAACTCACACATGAAATTTTTGCGACCCGTGCCCGTTGGTTAATGGGTGGAAAAATTGATGACAATCGCGAGCATCTCTCTGGCTTGATTATTGGAGCCGAAATTCAAGCTGCGATCACGCACTTCAGCGATAAGCATGTACACATCATCGCAAACGCTGAACTTGCTGAAATCTATGAGAAAGCGCTGGCGGAATTTGGAATTTCTGCCACGAAAATTGCCGACTCCCTTACGCTTAAGGTCTTCAATCGAACTGCAGAACTGGCATAAGGGTGGTTATGACAATCGAAACTCGCCTCACAAGTAATTTCGCCAAAGTTCCTGTTGTTGCAATTCTGCGCGGGATAACTCCAGAGTCGGCGCTGGAATTTGGCCAAGCGCTAGTTGCAGGTGGAATTAACGTCATTGAAGTACCGCTCAATAGTCCTGAACCATTTGCCAGTATCGAAATTTTACGCAAAGGGCTCAGTCCAGATGTAGTTGTGGGTGCTGGCACCGTTCTTTCGGTGAGCGACGTTGAAGCGGTTGCTCAAGCTGGTGGCGAAATTGCGGTAAGTCCTAATTGCAATGAAAAAGTTATCAAGCGCGCCATCGAACTCGGTTTAGTCCCGATGCCAGGTGCGGCAACAGTCTCCGAAAGTTTTGCTGCTTACGATTGTGGTGCACGCTACATAAAACTCTTTCCCTACTCCTCACTCGGCGCCGGATACTTAAGCGCGCTTAAATCAGTCGCACCCAAAGATATGAAATTTATCCCAGTAGGTGGGATTTCACTCGATGATATTCCTTCCGTGATGAAACTTGGCGTCAGCGCCGTTGGCTTGGGAAATTCACTTTTTGATGCCACTGTCTCAATCGATGACTTTAAGAAAAGAATTTCAAAAATTACCGCGCAGTACTCGTAAATACTCTTGAAGTGAAAGTGTGGCTCGCGTAGGCTCTCGTTAAATCACTTTAAGGAGCCACCATGAAAGTCACTAAATTTGAACTCTTCTTCGTCGCCCATCGTTGGTTGTTCCTTAAAATTGAAACAGATGAAGGCATTACCGGTTGGGGCGAGCCAGTTCTTGAAGGTAAGGCGCTCACCGTTGCTGCTGCAGTAGATGAATTGATGGACCACGTTATTGGTCGCGATCCCATGCAGATCGAACGTTTATGGCAGCGCATGATGAAGGGTGGCTTCTACCGCGGCGGAAATATTCTGAACTCTGCCATCGCAGGTATTGATCAAGCCCTCTGGGATATTGCAGGAAAGAAATTAGGAGTACCAGTCCACCAATTACTTGGTGGTCATGTGCGCGATCGAGTACGGATTTATGGCCACATTGGCGGCGGTGGCGTTAAAGAGGCCTACCAACACAATGCGCTAGAAACTGACATCGGTGCACTTATTGAGAGCGCGGATATTCAAATGGAGCGCGGCCTCACTGCGCTGAAGTGGGCGCCATCTGAGGGTCTCGAACATATCGACACTGCAGAAACAATGAAGAACATTGTGAAGCGAGTAGAAGCAGTTCGCGCCCACGTTGGCGACAAGATTGATCTCTGCCTCGACTTTCATGGGCGTTTCAGCTTGGCAATGGCGCGCAGAATTTTTCCATACCTTGAGCCATTGAACTTAATGTTTATCGAAGAGCCAGTACTTCCTGAGTACACCGAGCACTTTGATTTGATTGTGCGTTCAACATCAACACCAATTGCAACGGGCGAGCGCCTCTTCTCTCGCCAAGAGTTCGCAAATGTATTGCGCAGCGGTATTGCCGTTGCCCAGCCCGATGTTTCCCACGCTGGTGGCATCTCGGAAACTCGCCGTATTGCAGCAATGGCAGAGACTTACAACGTGGACATCGCACCACATTGCCCACTTGGCCCAATTGCCTTGGCATCCTGTCTGCAAGTGGACTTTGCAACACCTAACTTCCAGATTCAAGAGCAGATTCTTGGTCTTGGTCATGGCAACAATGGTGCGCTCATGAAGTATCTCGTTGATTACAGCCCACTTGAGGCAAAGAATGGTTACATCGAATTAATGACTAAGCCAGGTCTTGGTATTGATGTAGATGAAGCTGCAGTTCGTGAGGCAGCAGAAGTTGGTCATCGTTGGCGTGGACCTGAATGGGTTCACCGTGATGGTTCATTGGCGGAGTGGTAAAGATGAAGGTCACTAATTACGAACTCTTCTGGGTAGATCGTCGCTGGTTATTTCTTAAAGTAGAAACAGATGAAGGAATTACCGGTTGGGGCGAACCAATCATCGAAGGTAAAGGCCCGATCGTTGCTGCTGCTGTCGATGAGTTAATGGATCACGTTGTTGGTCGCGACCCAATGCAGATTGAACGACTTTGGCAGCGCATGATGAAGGGCGGCTTCTATCGCGGTGGCCCAATTCTTAACTCTGCAGTTGCCGGAATTGATCAAGCGCTCTGGGACATTATGGGTAAGAAACTCGGCGTACCAGTGCACCAATTACTTGGTGGACATGTGCGCGATCGCGTGCGTATTTATGGACACATCGGTAGCGCCGGTGTTGACACTCGCTATGCCTATAACTACAACTCACTCGAGAAAGATGTCGCATCTCTTCAAGCCACTTCACAGAAACAATTAGATCGCGGACTTACCGCGCTCAAGTTTGTTCCAGCCGATGGCTTAGAGCACATTGATACTGCAGAGCGCCTGAAGGGAATTTATGATCGCGTTGCAGCAGTGCGTGAATATGTCGGCGATGGCGTCGACATCATGCTCGATTTCCATGGTCGCTTTAGCTTGGCAATGGCACGTCGGGTATTTCCAATGCTAGAAGAGCTCAACCTCATGTTTATCGAAGAACCAGTTCTTCCTGAATATGGCGATCACTTTGATCTCGTGGTGCAATCGACTTCAACACCAATTGCAACGGGCGAGCGTCTCTTCTCTCGTACTGAATTCGCAAATGTGTTGCGCAGTGGAATTGCAGTAGCTCAACCAGATCTGAGTCATGCTGGTGGAATCTCGGAGTGCCGCCGCATTGCAGCAGCTGCTGAGACATACAACGTCAACATGGCGCCGCATTGCCCAATCGGGCCAATCGCTCTTGCATCATGTTTACAGCTCGATTTTGCAACGCCAAACTTCTTGATTCAAGAGCAGATCTTGGGTCTTGGTCATGGCAACAATGGTGAGTTAATGAAGTTCTTGGTTGATTGGACACCATTTGAAGCAAAAGATGGCTACATCGAATTAATGACTAAGCCAGGTCTTGGTATTGATGTTGATGAAGCAGCAGTTCGTGAAGCTGCTAATAAGGGCGATCGTTGGGCGGTTCCACCATGGGAGCACCGCGACGGTTCGCTCTCTGAGTGGTAAATCTACTTACTCTTTAACAGCACCTGCTGAAAGCCCGCTCACGAAGTAGCGGTTAAAGAATACGAAGATGATCAGCAATGGAATCAGCGCAAAGAGTGATGCCGCCATTAACTGACTCCAGTCAATTCGGTATTCGCCAACGAGTTCGCCAATACCAATCGGAACCGTCTTCATCTCCTCTGACTGGGTAAGTACGAGAGCGAAGAGGTACTCGTTCCAGCCGCCAATAAATGAGTAGATCGTTGTTGCCGCAATACCTGGCCAAGCAATTGGCAAGATTACCGAGCGGAAAATTCGAGTACGAGCTGCGCCATCGATGGCAGCTGCTTGATCGAGATCTTTAGAAATACCGTTGAAGTAGCCGCGCATCATCCAGGTACAGAATGGAATTTGGAATGAAACGTAGGTAATGATCAGGGCAATGTGAGTATTAATCAGGTGCAAGCTCATGTAGATCTTGTAAAACGGAATCAAAAGCATGATCGATGGAAAGAGTTGGCTTCCTAGTAGAAATGCCATAAAGGCGCCACGACCACGGAACTTAAAGCGCGAAATGCCATATCCAGCTAAACAAGAGAAGACCACCGAGATAAAAGTGGATGCAATAACGATGATGAAAGAGTTTTTAAAGTATTGAAGGAATGGGTGATCAATCCATACTTTAGTAAATGCGCGAAGAGTTGGATGGCTGGGAATTAACTCTGGTGGCCTTGCGAAAAGTGACTCTTCTGATTTGAGCGAGGACGAAACAATCCAGAGCAATGGGAAGATGATGAGGCACGCAAAAACGGTGAGCACACCGTAGGAGGCGATGAGCGAAATTCGGTCGCTAGTTTTGCGACTCTTCATGAGGTTATTCCGCTTCATCACGCAACACCTTTGAATAGAGTCCACTGACTGCCAAGAGTAAAATTAAAATTACAACAGCTTCTGCCGAGGCGCGACCGAAGGCAAAGTTTTGGAATGCTTGAGTATAAATATCAATCGAGACCACAGTCGTAGCGCCAGCCGGTCCACCGGATGCTAATAGCCAGATAATTGTAAAGTGCTTAAACCACCAGGCGGTTTCCAAAATTGTCACAACCAAGATAATTGGCATTAATCCAGGCAGGGAAATGAATCTAAATTGCTGCCACTTATTGGCCCCATCGATTGCAGCAGCTTCATAACGTTCTGCTGGAATATTCTTTAATCCGGCAGACATCATGATCATGACAATTGGAAAACCCTTCCAAATCGCAACAAAAACACAGAGTGTGAATGCCGAGCGGCCAGAATCAAACCACGAAACATCTTGCTTGATTAAGCCAACAGTTTGCAAAAGATAATTTACTAGGCCATATGTTGGGTTGAGTAACCATTTCCAAATGAGTGCTGCTACAACCTCAGGCAATAGCCAAGGGAGCATCAAGATTATTTTGAACGCTGTAACAAAACGAATTTTTTGATTAAGAATCGTCGCAAGTAACAATCCGACGATGAGATTGCCGACAACTACAAAGAATGCAAATGTTCCGCTGACTTTAATGCTTTGTAGAAAATCATGATTAGTGAGGATCTGCTTGTAATAACGCAGGCCAACAAATTGCCAACTATCAATCAAATTCGTTTTAAAGAAACTGATAAAAATTCCATAAGTAAGGGGATAAATAATAAGTGAGAGAACAAGAATTCCAGCAGGGAGCGCAAATACATAGCCAGATCTGGCCTCGCGCTTCTTAAATGCTGTTCTCATCGCCCCTAGTTTCTACCAATTTTATTTTCTAACGTTTGATTGAGTATTTAACGTAGATAGATGGGGCGGAAGTTTCCTTCCGCCCCATCTTTAATCTGCAATCAGATTATGTGTGGAGAAACGCTTACGCGTTGTCCTTCACGATCTGTTGTGCCTTGGCAGCGTATTCAGCAGCAATTGCGTCAATTGTCTTGTCGCCCTTGATTGCATCTTGGTATGCCTTGGATGAAAGTGCAGCAATTGATCCGTAGAAAGGAGCTTGTGGGTCAATGTAAAGAGTTCCTTGACCGGCCTTCACGAATCCAGCTGACATTTCGGAGTTAACCTGTGGATCTGCTTGCGCTTCCAAGCTTGCTGGCAAGCGGTAAGTCGCTGCGTTAAACGCAAGTGACCACTTCTTGCTTAATGCAAACTTGATAAATGCAGCAGCTGCCACCTTGTGCTTGCTCTGTTGAGAGATAGCAAAACCAAGTTGGTTGATAACTGTTGTTGCCTTCACGCCTGTAGCGGAAGGAATTGGAGCACCAGCAAGCTTGCCCTTTGCATCTGGGTTGTTAGCTAAAACAACACCAATTGAGTGAGGACCGGTGATCATCATTGCGGCAATTCCCTTAGCAACTTGAATCGATGCTTCTGGGTAACCAGTTGAGAATTGTCCAGGTGGAACGCAACCTGATGCAACAGCATCCTTGTAAAGCTTCAGTGCTGCCTTCCAGCCATCGGTATTTTGACCAACGACGTATGCACCAGATGAACCCTTACCTAGATCAATGGCACCCATGTTGCGAGCGATTGTGTTGAAGCGGCCTTGGCCAGAACCATTATCAGTTCCTACCATCGCCCAACCGTATTGATCAATCTTTCCATCGCCATTAGTGTCCTTAGTTAGCTTCTTGCAAATATCTAGGAAGCTATCCCAAGTTGTTGGTGGCTTTAAACCTGCAGCAGCAAAAATATCTGTGCGGTAGAGAATTGCAGTTGGAATTGAGAACCAAGGAGCAAATGCAAGCTTGCCATTGATGGTCGCTTGATCAACGTTGGTCTTTGCAATTCCAGCAACATAATCTGGACCGAGCATTGTGGTCATGTTTTCGATTAGCTTGTTAGCTGAACCGTAAGCTGCCCATACTGGACCAGTTTCAAAAACATCTGGCATGTTACGAGCAACGCCCATAGCTGTGAGCTTGGCGTTAAGTTCGTTATTTGGAATACCAATTACTTTAACCTTCACAGAAGGACAAGCCTCCATGAATGCCTTGACGTAATCAGCAACAACTAGACCATCTGGACGCTCAACGAATGTTGAGGACATGTAGGTAAGTTCGCCGGTGTAACGAGGGCAGACTGTGTAGTCAATCTTTGGTGCTTTTGTAGCTGCACTTGCGGCAATTGTGCTCATGCCAGTAACGGCGAGAACAACTGTTGCTGCAACTGCAACCAACTTGCGGCTTGAGCCGCGAGATAGCATGGATCGCATGTAAAACCTTCCTATTTCTCGAGGGTAGGGATTGGTCTAACGGCGTTAATTTACTAGAAATTCACGTAAAAGCCACCTTTTTGTGATGCAGGCGACCTAGAGATATTCGGCGAAGAACGCTGGAAAATAATAACTTTTTGTAATAGAAGCGACTTTCCTAGAAAATCTCACAATACCGATGGGTAGGCTGGCTGCTATGAGCGATCAAGGCCAACGGGTCTATGACAATCCCGTTGCTTCCGGATATTCGCATTTTATGCGAAGTGGTTGGGGCAATAGCGAGTTAGCAGATTTGGCAGTGAGCCCTGCCGTTACGTGGGCCGCCCAACGTCGAGCACTACTGTCGGCGCAATTTCCTGGAACTCGAATTGTTATTCCAGCCGGGAGTGCCAAGCAGCGCAGCAATGACACTAATTATCGCTTTCGCCCGCATAGTGCATTTATTTATTACACCGGCGTGCAAGGTGTAGAGGCAACGCCCAATGCAGTTTTAATTCTCGAACCACGAGCTGGTGGTCATGATGCAATTCTCTTTGTTAATCCGCGTTCCACTCGCGACAGCGATGCCTTCTTCTCTGACACTGCAAATGGTGAACTATGGATTGGGCGGCGATTTACGACAGCAGAAGCTGCGCAGCGGTGGCAGATACCCACTCTCTCAATTCAAGATTTAGAAGAACGCTTGAGTGGAACCGTTCCCACACTTACTATTCGCGGTTTAGATGACCAAGTTGATAAAGCTTGCGCAGTAAATGACAGAGATAGCGAACTCCTCTCTTTTGCATCTGCACAACGCCTCATAAAAGATGAGTACGAAATTAGCGAACTTCAAGCCTCGGTCGATGCAACAGCTCTTGGCTTTGCCGACATGATTCGCGCACTTCCTGCCGCGATTTCTCACACACGTGGTGAGCGCATTATGGAGGCGGCCTTCTTTGGCCGCGCTCGTTTGGCGGGAAATGATCTGGGTTACGACACCATTTCTGCAGCTGGCGCCAATGCTTGTATCTTGCATTGGATTCGAAACGATGGTGACGTTAAGCCCGGTGAGTTGATGTTGATCGATGCTGGAATTGAATTAGATTCTTTCTACACCGCCGACATCACTCGAACTTTTCCGATTAATGGAAAGTTCACTGAGATTCAACGGACTTTATATTCACTAGTCTTTGAAGCGCAGAAGGCAGGATTTGCCGCAGTAAAACCAGGCGTTGATTTCAAATCAATTAACTTGGCAAGTCAACAAGTGCTTGCGCAAGGATTAGCAGATCTTGGGGTTTTAAAAGTAAGTGCTGAGGAATCATTGATGCCAGAGAATCATTTTCATCGCCGCTGGACCTTGCACGGAGTCAGCCACATGCTCGGACTTGATGTTCACGATTGCGCGCAAGCGAGAAAAGATCAATACACCGATGCAAAGTTAGCAGCCGGGATGGTTCTTACCGTTGAGCCAGGTCTCTACATACAGCCAGATGATGAACTCTTCGCACCAGAATTTCGCGGAATTGGAATACGTATTGAAGATGATGTTCTTGTTACAGAGGATGGTTGCCGTAATTTAAGCCAAGCAATGCCACGCCATCCTGATGAGATTGAAAGTTGGATGGCTAATTTACTTCGCTAGCTAATTAATTGAATCCCTAGCCAAACTGCGCTCAATCCTAGAAAAAGTGAAATTGAAAGATTTAAGGCTACTTCTTTATAGTGTTTGAGCTCGTAGGCAAGATAGAGATCGAGAATAAATGTAGACCAGGTTGTGAGCGCTCCCGCAAAACCAATTGCAAGAAAGCTATGAATTGATTCTCCAGAACCAAGTGCTAAACCAATAATGAATGAACCCACAACGTTAACAGCGAGAATGCCATAAGGAAAGCGGTGGCGTGCGCGTAATTGCTGATCTATCCAGAAGCGAAGTGGCGCACCGATAGCTGCACCGAGGATTACATAGAGAGCGTTCACGAATTCACCGGAACGATTCTTCTAGCCAGCGGAATAACAATTGCGACAATGAGAAGGCTAAGAGCAATTGTTGCTAGTAAATAAAGAAATCCTGCGCCATTGACTGCTTCTAGCGCTAGCGCAGAAAATGTTGTCAGGCCGCCACAGAATCCAGGAAGAAAGAAGTGGCGCAAAAATTGACTGCCGTGGCGTTCAATTAATACCAATAGAAACGCAGCAAGTGCCACACCAGAGAGATTTGCTACGAGTGTGCCGATTGCCGAATTAGATTGAGTTGTAAGCACCCAGCGAAGTAGTGACCCTAGTACGCCACCAATTGCAACAACGAGAAACTTCATCACCGATTAAATAACTGGCGTGAATTTGCTGGGAAATTTAAAGAGCAGGCTGGTCGAAATCGAAATGATGAGTGCGCCCCAGAAGGCCGACCAGAAACCGTTCAGTGTGAGCGCATCACTCCAGCGATCGGTGAGCTTGAGCATCGCTGCATTAATAACGAGAAGAAAGAGACCTAACGAGATTATCGAAATTGGGAAGGTCAGGACCTTTACCAAACTTCCAATAAAGGTGTTGATGACGCCAAAGAGAAGAGCGACTTTAAAGTAGGTCCAGGTGCCACCTGCAACGTTAATGCCAGGAATGATGAGAGCGGCAAACCAGATTGCAATTGTGAGGCTGAGCCAGCGCCACAGTAATCGAATCACAAAAGTTAGTTTATGCCCTCGCGTTTGCGAATCTTGGAACCGAGCCAGCGAATTGGATCGTATTTCTCATCGACTACGCGCTCCTTCATCGGGATGATCGCATTGTCTGTAATCCGGATGTGCTCTGGGCAGACTTCGGTGCAGCACTTGGTGATGTTGCACATTCCCAAACCATGCTCTTCTTGCGCAGTTTTCTTGCGATTGCGCAGAGTATCGAGTGGGTGCATATCCAGTTCAGCGATACGAATAAAGAAGCGCGGTCCAGCAAATGACTTTTTATTCTCTTCATGATCACGAATTACGTGGCAAGTATCTTGGCAGAGGAAGCACTCAATACATTTGCGAAATTCTTGACTGCGTTCAACGTCAACTTGTTGCATCCGATATTCGCCAGGCTTGAGATCAGTGGGTCCAGCAAAGGCCGGAATCTCCATCGCCTTCTTGTAATTAAAAGAGACATCGGTAACTAAATCGCGAATCACTGGGAAGGCACGAAGTGGCGTGACGGTAATTGTTTCGCCCTCTTCAAACATGTTCATGCGAGTCATACAAGCAAGTCGTGGCTTGCCGTTGATCTCCATGGAACACGATCCGCACTTGCCTGCCTTGCAATTCCAGCGCACTGCAAGATCTGACATCTGAGTGGCCTGCACGCGGTGAATTACATCGAGTACTACTTCGCCCTCATTGGCTTCTACTTCCACATCTTGTAGGGCGCCATCTTTGGCATCTCCGCGCCAAATCCGAAGCTTGACCATCTTCTCTGCTGCGCTCATCACGCACCACCCTTCACAGAAGTAATTTCCGCTGGCGTTAAATATTTCTTGAGCTCATCTAATTCAAAGAGGTCGAAGAGTTCTTTGGGAAGAGAAGGAAGTTTTTGTTGAATAACATCCACACTCTTGCCATTCCAAGCGCTAATGGAATTGACTTGGCGCCACTCTGGATTCATTGCCGGGAAATCATCACGGGTATGACCACCGCGCGATTCTTCGCGTTGCAGCGCAGAACGAGCAATGCACTCAGAAACCAATAGCATGTTATCTAAATCAATTGCTAAGTGAAAACCAGGATTAAATGCGCGTCCGCCTTCAGCTTTTGCAGTTGAAACACGGCTGCGAAGTTGAGCGAGTTTAACGATCGCCTCTTCTAATTCTTTTCCAGTACGAATAATTCCTACTAAATCATTACTTGTCTGCTGAAGCTCTTGATGAATCGTGTATGGATTCTCGCCGCCAACGCGGGTAAATGGCGCATTAAGTCGTTCAGATGCACCGCGCACACTGGCTTCACTCACTGGATTCTTACCGCTTGCCTTTATGTATGCGGCAGCACCAGCACCGGCGCGACGTCCAAATACCAAGAGATCAGAGAGTGAATTACCACCAAGACGATTTGAACCATGCATACCGCCGGCAACTTCACCTGCAGCAAAGAGACCAGGGACGCCAACTGCTGCTGCAGTATCTGGTTCTACTTCAATGCCACCCATTACATAGTGGCAGGTAGGACCAACTTCCATTGCAGTTTCAGTGATGTCAACATCGGCTAACTCTTTAAATTGATGCCACATCGATGGCAATTTCTTCTTAATGACATCGGCTGGCAGACGCTTTGATACATCGAGGAAAACGCCACCATGTGGCGATCCACGGCCAGCTTTAACTTCAGAGTTAATTGCACGCGCAACTTCATCGCGTGGCAGCAATTCTGGCGGACGGCGATTATTTGTCTGATCGCCATACCAACGATCAGCTTCTGCCTCGTTATCTGCATATTTATCTTTGAAAACTTCTGGAATGTAATCAAACATAAATCGCTTGCCTTCAGAGTTGGTGAGTACTCCACCATCGCCACGAACCGATTCAGTTACTAAAAGTCCACGAACCGATGGTGGCCAGACCATTCCAGTTGGATGAAATTGCACGAATTCCATATCAACTAAGTGGCCGCCAGCTTTGAGGGCGAGCGCATGGCCATCGCCAGTGCCCTCCCATGAATTACTTGTTACTTTAAAAGTCTTACCAATTCCGCCAGTTGCTAAAACAACAGCAGGTGCTTCGAAGAGAACTTCATTTCCAGTTTCGCGCCAATATCCATAAGCACCAGATACTTTGCCACCCTCTTTGAGAATTTCAGTAATTGTTAATTCGGCGAAGACTTTGATGTGGCTCTCTGCATCGCCATGATTGCGCGCATCTTCTTGTTGCAGTGCCACGATCTTCTGTTGCATGGTGCGAATTAATTCCAAACCGGTGCGATCACCAACGTGCGCTAAACGCGGATACTCGTGGCCACCGAAGTTGCGCTGGCTAATCTTTCCCTCTTTAGTGCGATCAAAGAGCGCACCCCAAGTTTCTAACTCCCAGACGCGATCTGGTGATTCTTTTGCATGAAGTTCTGCCATGCGCCAATGATTGAGAAATTTTCCACCGCGCATGGTGTCGCGAAAGTGCACCTGCCAGTTATCACTGGAGTTGACGTTACCCATTGAAGCGGCAACGCCACCCTCTGCCATAACAGTGTGGGCTTTACCAAAGAGTGATTTACAAATAATTGCAACGCGCAGACCAGCTTCACGTGCCTCTACTGCAGCACGAAGTCCGGCGCCACCGGCGCCGATCACTACGACATCGTATGAATGTCGCTCTAGCTCGCTCATTGCGTCTGCTCTCCCGTTCGCTTAAAAGAAGTAAAAATTCGTGAGTGATCCGGATGCAACTGCTCGAACATAAACATCGCTCAGTGCCACGCCAAAGAGTGAGATCCACGCAAAAGTTGGATGGCGATGATTGAGAACCGATACCCAGCCCCACAATTTGTAGCGCACTGGATGCTTGGAAAAATTACGGAGGCGACCACCGATTGTGTGGCGACAGGTGTGGCATGAAGCTGAATAGAGCCAGAGCAGAGTCGCATTCGTTAAGAGCACTAAAGTTCCAACGCTTATGTGGCCCCACTGGCCATCCGAATTTCTAAATGCAAGAACAGCGTCAATTGTTAAAAGAACGTTAAAGATTAATCCAGCGAAGAAGAACCAGCGGTGGCCATTTTGCAGAATAAGTGGCGCGCGAGTTTCGCCGGTGTAAGTCTTATGTGGTTCGGCAACTGCACATGCTGGCGGTGATTGCCAGAATGAACGGTAATACGCCTTGCGATAGTAATAGCAAGTCATTCGGAATCCGAGTGGAAAGATCAGAATAAAGAGCGCTGGTGAAATTACCATTCCGAAAATTGCAATTGTTCCAAATGGTTGTCCGAGTAGCGATGCACCATCGGGGCAACCATTTGTTAAACATGGGGAATAGAAAGGTGAAATTAACGGCTCTGCAAAATAATTCTTTCCTTCAAATGCGCGGATGGTTGCATAGATAATAAAAGAAACTAGAACTACAACGGTGATGAGAGGTTGTAGCCACCACTTATCAGTGCGAAGTGTGCGTTCTGCAATCTTCGCGCGCGTGGGTGCAAATACTCCGGCCATGGGGTAAGTGTGCTCCGATGTCATTAGGAGTTCTAGACCAATGCCGTATTACTCGCTATGAATTAAGCCACTAGTCAATCTTCATGCCGTGGAACTTCTGGCGGTGGAACTTCTGGCGGAGGGCGTGGGATTTGAACCCACGAAGGTTTCCCTTGCCGGTTTTCAAGACCGGTGCACTCGGCCGCTATGCGAGCCCTCCGTCGCGTAATCTACCTGAAAGAGGGATAAATCAAAAAAGCGCGAAAGTTAGCGCGGAGGAAGTTGTAAAAGTTCTTCGATTATCTGCGAAACACCATGTTCTGTGCTCGCTGGTGCAAGAGCAGTTGCATATTTGATTCCATCAGGATGTCCATCTGCCATTGCATAGGAGCGGCCACACCATGACAACATGGAAAAATCATTGGGGTTATCTCCAAATGAAATGCAATCTTCAGAATTAATTCCCAGTTTCTTTGCAAGTTTGGCGAGAGTCTCTCCCTTTGAAACACCAAGTGCTGAAATTTCCAAAAGTGATTCATTGGGATTTGAGTGCGTTACGTTAACTAAATCTCCTACTTCCTTACTTGCAATCTCTAACATTTGATCTGACGATAATTCATAATTGGGGCAGCGCACTAAAATTTTCAGGGTTGGTGAAGTCATGATCGAAATAATGTCGGGAACTCCCACTGAATCCAATCCGATGTCCCATCGCGGAATATAGGTAGCTTCACGGTGAAATGAACTGTGGTTTTCGATCGCAAATGCCACATTAGGAATCACTTCACGCAATTTCTTGACAGTTGCTACTTGCGCCTCGACTGGAATCAACCACTGCTCAATAACTTGGCTAGTGCGTAAGTCATAAAGCATCGCGCCATTGCCACAGATAGCGCTACCAAATGAGAAGGTCTCTGAAATTTCTACCATCCAACGCGGTGGGCGGCCAGTAACAAAGAAGATTTCTATACCTAGTTGATGCGCCTTAGTAAATGTGGCAATCGTTTCTTGGGAGATCCCAAAATCATGAGTGACGATCGTGCCATCTAAATCAGTTGCAATTAATTTGGGGCGAAAGTTCACACCAACTCAAATCTGGTCATGCCAAGGAAAGGTTGCAGAGCTTTCGGAACATTGACTGTGCCATCACTATTTTGGTGATTCTCTAAAATTGCAACAATCATGCGGGGGATTGCCACCAGCGTGCCATTGAGCGTTGCAACTGCTTGTGTTGCAGATTCACCTTTAAAACGAATATTCAAACGTCGAGCTTGGAATTCGGTGCAGTTAGAGGTGCTCGTTACTTCGCGATAAGCATCTTGAGTAGGAATCCACGCTTCACAATCAAATTTACGAATTGCACTAGATCCAAGATCCCCGGTTGCAACATCAATTACCCGATAAGGAATCTCCATGGCATTGAGGAAATCTTTCTCCCACTGCAATAAACGTTGGTGTTCAGCATCGGCATCTTCTGGCTTGCAGAATGTAAACATCTCTACCTTGTCGAATTGATGCACGCGAATAATGCCGCGCGTATCTTTTCCATAAGTACCAGCTTCACGGCGAAAGCACGATGAGTAACCGGCGTAACGAAGTGGCAGAGACTTTTCTTCCAGAATTTCATCCATGTGATAGGCCGCAAGGGGAACTTCACTCGTTCCAACTAAATAAAAATCATCTGCTTCTAAATGAAAGACATTCTCCGCCGCCTGGCCCAAAAATCC
>JBAXNY010000008.1:0-20817 GCA_037133535.1 Actinomycetes bacterium | reverse complement strand
GTTATTAAACATTCCGCCAGAAGATGCAAAAGCACCCATCGCAATTACCCATTTAGGCGCTGCCATTTGATCATAAATCTGTCGAAGTACTGGGGCCATCTTGTTAGAGACGCGACCAGCAACGATCATTAAATCTGCCTGACGTGGGGATGCGCGGAAAACTTCCATTCCAAATCGAGCTAAGTCATAACGGCCAGCACCTGCTGCCATCATTTCAATCGCACAGCAAGCCAAACCAAATGTTGCCGGCCAGAGTGAGTTCTTGCGCATGTAGCCAGCAAGTTTCTCAACTGAAGTGAGCACTAAGCCGCTAGGTAATTTCTCTTCTAAACCCACGATTAATCCCATTCCAATCCGCCGCGGCGCCAAACATAGGCATACGCAACAAAGACGGTAGCGATAAAGATAAGCATCTCGACTAAGCCAAAGACTCCAAGCTTGTCGAATGTCACGGCCCATGGATAGAGAAAGACGATTTCAATGTCAAAGATAATAAAGAGCATTGCAGTTAAGAAATATTTGACTGGAAAGCGTCCACCATCTGCAGCTTGTGGACTTGGTTCGATTCCGCACTCATACGCTTCTAACTTTGCGCGGTTGTAACGCTTCGGCCCAGTGAGTGCGGCGGCGACAATAGAGAAGGCAGCAAAACCGAAGCCGAAGGCTCCGATTGCCAGGATCGGTACATATGGATTCGAAGCGGAACTCATAATGAGCGTAATACTAGGGTGGCTCGGCGGGAGTAAATACCCGTTATGGCTTTCTTGCGCTGTGAACTGCGACAACCCCGCCCGTTAAGTTCTGCCATCCGACCCCGGCCCAGCCTGCCGCAGTGATGCAAAGGGCCAAATTGGCTTGATCTGGCCAGGCTCGAATTGATTCGGCCAAATAAATATAGGCATCAGGGTTGCTGGCCACTTTCCGGGCAATGACCGGAAGGGCGCGCATTAAGTAATTGGAGTAGATCAGGCGGAATGGCTTCCAGGTTGGTTGAGAAAATTCGGTGACAACAATTCGTCCACCACTTTTGGTAACTCTTAAACATTCGCGGAGGGCTTTATCAAAATCTGCTGTGTTGCGAAGTCCAAAAGAAATTGTTACAAGATCAAATTCATTATCTTTAAATTGCAAATTAAGCGCATCAGCTTTCACAAAATTAAGTTTGGGATATCTCTTTCTTCCGGCATTTAACATTCCTTCAGAGAAATCAGCTGAGATAACTTCGGCACCTGCTGCTGCAAGTGGTTCACTTGAGGAGCCAGTTCCTGCCGCAAGATCGAGAATGCGCATTCCTGATTGAGGAGCAATTACTGCGGTTGTTGAACGGCGCCAAGCATTGGTGCGTCCTAAACTCAATAAGTCATTAAGTAAGTCATAGCGCTTTGCAACGCCATCGAACATGGCGGCAACTTCATCTGGGTCCTTATTGAGATTCGCTCGTGCCACCTGCTCATTCTGCTAGTACCTTCGGTCTAGAACAACTCAGATTAGGGAGATCTACTTGGGCGTAACCATTGAGCATGGTTTAAGGTAGAGCCATGTCAATTTCATTCTCTGGCCCAACACTTCGCCATGCCCTAGTTACAAAGAGCACAGTTGCTACACACCTCATGCTCGTTACGGGTGGCGTCGCCTTTCTTGCCCTGCTTGCGCAGATTTCACTTCCTATCCCAGGTTCACCAGTTCCAGTAACTGGTCAAACACTTGGCGTGCTTCTCATTGGTAGCAGTTACGGCGCAGCACTTGGCAGTGCCACATTTCTGTCTTACCTTCTTATTGGCATCGCAGGGGCACCAGTATTTGCCCACCAAGGTGCAGGACTTTCACGTCTGCTCGGAGCAACGGGTGGTTATCTCGTCGGCATGCTCCTTGCGACCTACTTAGTTGGCTACCTATCTGGTCGCAAATGGGATCAACGTATTCAAACTTCAATTTTCACAATGCTTGCTGGCTCCGTAGTGACATTTACCTTCGGTTTAATTTGGTTGCAGGCTTACACCGATAAGAGTTGGAGCTGGACTTTCAATGCAGGTCTTGCGCCATTTCTTCTTGGTGAAGCGATTAAAATTGGAATTGCCGGAACTTCACTCCCTGTTATTTGGCGAGTAGTTCAAAAGCGACTCAACTCCAAATAATTTGTGTCGCATCTAATTCCAGTTACCACCACTCTCTTAGGTGGACACCTACCACTGCTTGATCTACTCAGTGATGACACAGCGCTCTCTTGGGTTCGCGGTGATGATGGATTAGTTGCATGGGGCGAACATGCACGCGTTAGCGTATTTGGTCCTAATCGCTTTCGAGATGCACGCAATTGGTGGCACGAACAACTCAAGACTTTCTCAATTTCTAATTCAGTAAATGGTGCAGGCACTGGACCAATTCTCTTCTCCTCCTTCTCATTCTCCGAAGATGAAGAATCAATTCTTATCATTCCTAAAGTTGTAGTTGGCAAACGAGGAAATAAGGATTGGATCACCTGGATCGGGGCTCAGAACCAACCAGAGTTGCCCACTACTGCTGCACCTGAACGAGTAAGTGAATTTGAGTGGCAAAGCGGATCACTCTCTGCCTCTGAGTGGAAAGAGCGTGTTTCACAAGCAATCGAAATCATTAAAAGTGATGACCTCGACAAAGTTGTACTTGCGCGAGATCTCGTTGCAAAAACAGATAGCGAGATTGATGTTGTAAGAATCCTGCGTAAACTTGCGGCGCATTACCCACAGACCTGGATATTTACAGTGGCCGGAATGGTCGGTGCTACGCCAGAACTTCTACTGCGCCTCAATCGCGGGATGGTTACCTCTCGCGTCCTTGCTGGCACTATCCGCAAAACTGGAGATGATGCTCAAGATTTGCCACTTGCTGCCTCTCTTGCGCGCTCCTCGAAAGATCTAGAAGAACATGAATACGCGGTGCGCTCTGTAGCTCACTCACTTGAACCATTCTGCTCTTCCACAAATGTGCCAGAGGCGCCATTTGTTCTGCATTTAGAGAATGTTATGCACTTAGCAACTGATGTCACCGGAGTTATCACGGAGGCAATTAACCATGTAGATGTCTTTACTCTAATTGAGCAACTCCATCCATCTGCTGCAGTCTGTGGCACACCTACCCAATTTGCTCGAAATGTTATTCAGAATTTAGAGGGAATGAAGCGCGCTCGTTACGCGGGACCTGTTGGCTGGATTGATGCGCGCGGTGATGGAGAGATCGGAATCGCGTTGCGCTGTGGCTTAATTGAGGCCGGCCAAATTCGCCTCTTTGCCGGTTGTGGGATTGTTGCCGGATCTAACCCAGATGATGAACTGGCAGAGAGCGAAGCGAAATTACTTCCAATGAAGATGAGTTTAGAGCGAGGCTAATTTAGCAATTGTCTCTTTAAGAAATTCTGCAGATTTATTGCGCGCTGGGACTTTAACAATTACAACTGATAAGGCGCTGATTGGTTTTACAATTTCACGATTGAGCTCTTGATAATTTGATACTTCCACAACATCACTAGTAAAACTCTTAGCTAGCGCCATGAGATTGACGTCTTGCGGAGTTCCAAAAATATCTTCAAAACCAGCGACATTTGCCTGCGGAAGAGTGGAGAAGATTCCCCCGCCATTATTGTCAATCACGAAGATCCGTAGCTTCACTTTTCGTGCTGTCAGCAATCCTGACATGTCATGAAGAAAGGCAAGATCGCCAATAATCGCAGTGGCCCCGCTATGTACATGAGCAATACCGGCTGCAGTAGAAATGTTGCCATCAATTCCGGCTAGTCCTCGATTGGCATAGGTAGTAATTCCACTGCGTGGTTTTGCAAATCCTTCTAAGTCGCGAATCGGGCGCGATGAAGAGATATAAAGTGGCGCCTCAGGTAACCCCGCTGCAATCGCCCTGGCAATCATCCCTTCCTGCCAGTCATCAATTCCTGCAATTACTTTTTCACTCGCCACCGAAGTTCCACTCCATAATTGCAACCACTCATGGTCTTCTAACCTTTTCTTAATCAAGGGTAGAGATGTAAAGATTTCATTAGCGGTTCTAAGTGAGTCGATAGTGGTGGTGCGTGGATCTATAACAGTGATGAATTCGCTCTCTGCAATCAGTGCATTTATCGATCGAGATAAAGTGGTCCGGCCAATGATGATTACCTGCTTGCAATGAAGCTTCTTACGATTCTTCTCTGACCCTAAATAGAGGGATGCGTGAGCCTGTGCATCTGGGAAAGAGAGTGGATCTTCTGCAATGAATGGCAATTGAGTAGCGGAAATAAAATTCTTTATTTCACTCACAGAAAAACCAGCACGGTCATGACCGACTATGACAACGGCACGTTCTTCTTTAACTGTGATTTCTTCAGCAACTACTCGCTTTGCCTGAGCATTATTCTCACTTCGGTTGGCTAACCAGTCAGTTGATTCATCACTAAGTAAGGGCTCATCGAATTGCAGATTGATGTGACTTGGTCCCGCTGAGATTTCATCTAAGTACGAAATTAGATTAAAGCTGCTTTCGCTCACATCGGCTGAGAAAGTTACTGCGCTATCAAAAATACCAACTTGATCAGTAGTTTGATTCGATCCAGTCTTGCGCAATCGCGCTGGGCGATCGGCAGATAAGACTAAGAGTGGAATTGCAGAGTGATGGGCCTCTAGTACCGCTGGGTGATAATTAGCCAACGCTGTTCCGCTAGTGCAGACCACTGAAACAATTCGCTTGCTCGCTTTTGCAATACCTAGGGCAAAGAAAGCTGCACTTCGCTCATCGATTGAGACATGGAGCGTAATTACTCCACTCTTACTTGCTTGATAGAGCGCAATAGATAATGGTGCATTACGAGAACCTGGTGAAAGGACAACATCTTTAACGCCAACTTCAATGAGCTGGCATACAAGTGAACGGGCGAGAAGAGTTGAGTTATTCACGATAACAACTTCGACGTTCTCATGATTCGATTCTTCCACCATTCGAATCGTTCGGCTGACACATCTAATCCCTCAAATACTGGTTCAAATTCTGCAATTTGAATGTTTCCATCAACGATCGGCAACTCTCCAACGTTGGAGCTCAGAAGCGAAGCCGTACCTAGCCCACAGGCAAAATCTAACCGCGGAAGTGCTGCGGCAAGTTTCAATCCATAAGAGATTCCCACTGCGCTTTCAAGTGCGCTCGAAACAATCACAGGAAGCTCGTGATGCTCAGCCATTTCTAGCGCACGAACAATTCCGCCTAGTGGTTGAACTTTGAGCATTAGGAAATCAACTGCGCCTTGTAAATCAACAGTAAAAGGATCTTTCGCTTTTCTTAAGACTTCATCTCCGGCAATTAATAAGGGAATTCTAATTTTATTTTTGAGATCGCGGAGCTCTTCGACAGTAGCGCAAGGTTGTTCGACATATTCAAAGGTGCCTACCTCTTCAAACATTGCATAGAGATTGCGGAGGGCATCATCAACGCTCCAGGAGCCATTTACATCAATTCTGATTTTCGCTTTGCTATTGAGCGATTTAACCCAAGCTACTCGGGCAAGATCTTCTGCCAGGTTCTCGCCCACTTTTATTTTGAAGGTAGTAACTCCTGGATAAGAGGTGACGATCTCTTCAATTTTTTTCTTATCGTTTATCGCGGGGATAGTTCCATTCACTGCAATTCTCTTACGTAACAAAGGTGGCGCAGGAGTTGTTGCAGCTTCAATGGCGCAAGCTAGCCATGGCGCTGATTCTTGATCATCGTATTCAAGGAAGGGCGAGAACTCCGCCCAGCCATGTTCGCCTTTAAAGAGTGCAACTTCTCGAACTGTTACGCCACGAAAATTTGTTTTTGTTGGTAGCGCTACTACACGCAATGTATCGAGCAGGGAATTCAACATAATTTTCGAGGCAACTATGGACGCTTTGGAAATTTTCCGAAATCTGGAGCGCGCTTCTCTTTATAAGCATCGCGCCCCTCTTGGCCTTCTTCAGTCATGTAGAAGAGCAAGGTGGCATCACCGGCTAATTGTTGAACACCGGCTAAACCATCATCTGCCGCATTCATTCCCGCTTTCAACAGGCGAAGTGCAATTGGCGAATTACGTAACATCTCGCGGCACCAAGAAACAGTTTCGGCTTCTAATTGCGCAAGCGGAACAACAGTATTTACTAAACCCATATCTAGTGCTTCTTGCGCCGAATACTCTCTCGTGAGAAACCAAATTTCCCGTGCCTTCTTCTGGCCAACATGTGCTGCTAATAATCCTGCGCCGTAACCGCCATCGAATGAACCCACCATTGGACCGGTCTGACCAAACTTTGCATTATCTGCAGCGATAGTGAGATCACAGACCACATGTAATACATGGCCACCGCCGATCGCCCAACCAGCAACCATTGCAACGACTGGTTTAGGAGTGCGGCGAATTTGAATCTGTAGATCTAAAACATTGAGTCGACCAATTCCCTTTTTCGCTAAGGAATCATTGCCAAGATAGCCATCGTCTCCACGCACGCTGATGTCGCCGCCGGAACAGAATGCTTCAGTGCCTGCGCCAGTAAATATAATTGCGCCAACGCTCTCATTATCTCGAGCCAAAGAAAATGCTTCTTGTAATTCAATAATTGTTTGTGGTCGGAAGGCGTTACGCACTTCTGGGCGATTGATAGTTATCTTCGCCATTCCCTCACTGACTTCGTAAATAATATCGGTGAAGTGAGAACCTTCGGCTACGCGTTGCCATTGTGGAATTGCGCGACTACCAAAATCTCGTTTTATCGGCTTGCTCACGATGGCTCCTCTCCGATTCAAGCGATAGCCTACGGTGATAATGGTGAAATCGTCACGGCGGGAATTGCTCGCTACGGAGCAGGGGTGGTCAATCCCACAGGTGATGGCTGCTCTTACTGGCGCAATTGAAGGCACGGGGCCAGCACTTGGATTGGCAGTATCGCAAGCACGGAAGTTCCAGAAGAGATTGCACTTGTTGTAGGTACGAGTGGTTCGACTGGAGTTGCAAAAGAAGTAGCACTTACCAAAACTGCACTCTTGCACTCTGCCACAGAGAGCAATAAATATCTTGGTGCAGAAATTGGTGACAGTTGGGCGCTCTATCTGCCACTTACTCACATCGCAGCGGTCAATGTTCTACTGCGGGCTTACTTATTAAAGAGTCAACCACTTGATGCGCGAACTTCACATCAGCCTGCAGATTTCACTGCGATTGTTCCAACGCAACTTTTTCGAGCACTCAATGGCGATAACGAACTCTTGGAAACGCTAATCGGAATGAAATCGATTCTGGTTGGCGGCGCCGCACTCTCTGATGATCTTTATCAACGGGCAAGTGATCGTGGGGTAAAGATTGTCCGTACTTATGGAATGAGTGAAACATCAGGTGGCTGCATATATGAAGGCGCTGCTCTGCCTGGCGTGACATTCACCTTAGAAAGTAATGGCGAAATTAGCATTGGTGGAAAAACGCTAGCCAGCGGATATCTCAGAGCCGGTCAACTAGATTCCACAAATTTCAAAGATGGCATCTTCCACACGCGTGATTTTGGAAAGTTAGAGAATGGAAAATTACAAGTTCTTGGTCGCGTAGATGACATCATCACGACAGGGGGTGAAAATCTCTCGCTAGATCTCGTCGAGTCTGTACTTAAAGACTTTCTTAAAAGCGAGGAGTGCGCTGCCTTCACAGTTGCAGATCCCGAATGGGGCGCAGCGCTCTGCATCGCAACAATCACTGAAGTTAATAAAGAGGTAATTAGTAATCTCCTTGAAGAGAGTATTGGAGTTCACGCCAAACCAAAGCACTTCACCGTGATTGATCGAATTCCGAGAACTAGTATTGGCAAAGTTGATCGCCGCCAATTAGGAGTAAATAAATGAACTTTAAAACTTGGCTCATTGGGGCGAGAGTAAAGACTCTGCCTGCTGCGGTATCGCCAGTTCTTGTTGGAACAGCACTTGCCGGAATGGATCGTCATTGGTTGCGTGCACTTCTTGCCCTTATCGTGAGTTTGTCACTTCAAATTGCAGTCAACTTTGCAAATGATTACTCCGATGGGGTTCGTGGCACTGATGAAAATCGAGTAGGTCCTACTCGATTAGTTGCTGGTGGACTGGCTCCAGCTGGCGCAGTAAAACGTGCAGCACAGATCTGCTTTCTCGTAGCTGCGATTGCTGGTGGTGTGCTTGCAGCGCAAACCTCTTACTGGCTACTAGTTGTTGGTGTAATTGCAATTGCAGCTGCCTGGTTTTATACCGGTGGTTCAAATCCCTATGGCTATCTAGGTTTCGGTGAGATTTCAGTATTCATTTTCTTTGGCTTAGTAGCGACCGTGGGTACCTACTATGTTCAGAGCGAAGAGGTCACACTCTTAAGTTTCATTGCTGCTATTCCTATGGGGGCACTCTCCTGCGCAATTTTGATGATCAATAACTTACGTGATCGCGCGCAAGATGAGTTAGTTGGCAAGCGCACATTGGCGGTACGTATCGGAGATCGAGCAGGTAAGCGAGTCTTCATTCTCCTTATCCTTCTTGCACACCTAGCCGCCCTGGCAACTCTTACGCCATTTGCAGTATTCACACTACTTATTGCACCACTCTCATTTGACCTTGCTCGAAGTGTCGGTTTGGTTACTGAGCGCGAGGCTTTTATTCCACTTCTCGGCAAAGCCGGTCGCTTGCAACTGGTTTTTGCAGTTGGACTATCAGCAGCTCTCTGGCTCTCGACTTAACTGGTTGCGGTAAAGATCGCTAGGATCTGAGCATGCTTCGAGTTCTTGTGATTGTTCTTCCACTGATCTTTCAAATCTACTGCCTCGTTGATTGCGCACAGACTCCTGCTGAGAGGCTGCGCAACCTACCAAAGTGGGCATGGATCGCCATAATTATTATTTTCTCACTGATCGGTTCTATCGGTTACATCATTGCCGGACGCGCACCTCGAGGTGGTTTTGGTTCAGGGCCAAAGCGTCGGGTACTGCCACCTGATGATGATCCAGACTTCCTCAAAAATCTATAAGTTAAAAATTAAGTCATAAAAATAAGGCCCTACTCGATTGAGTAGGGCCTTATTTTATTTCTTTAATTAATTAACTGGCTTTACTGGTCGAACTGGGTTTGCACCAGCTGCATCTACAGCTGCTGTGCGTGCCGCAGTTGCTGCAGCAATTGCGCTGTCAAGAGTTGCCTTGATAGCTACTCGCTTTTCTTTAGTTAATCCAGTAGCTGCAAGTGCTGCCTTATTTGCGGCACGAGCTGCTGCTAGAGCAGTACGGAAAGTTGCATTAGCATCGCGAATTTTCTGTGAATGTGCTTGAGCTGCAGAAATGAACACTGCAAGGTCAGCGCGATACTTGTCATTAGCAGCCTTTGCAGCAGCCTTTGCTGCTGCGTTAACTGGAGCTGGAGTTGCGGCATAACTTGCGCTTGTTCCGAATAGCGCTGTTGCAAGTACAAGACTTGCAATGACTCTCTTCTTGTTCATCTTTATCTCCCTTGATAGATCGTCGGTACCCGAGATAGCTCTCTAATTGGAACTACGGCATAAGGATTGCGCTCGACTTTGTGAAACTAATGTGAAAACTCATCACATTCGTATCGGATTCGGGAAATCTAGTAACCTCATAGTGGAGGTAAGCCGTGAGCCCGTTAATTGAGAAGTCAAAGGTGCTCGTCGTTGATGACGAGCCAGGAGTACGTGAACTTTTGCAGGATGCGCTCTCCATAGCTGGCTATGAGGTCAGCGTTGCAGAGGATGGTCAACGGGCACTCACTACCTTAAGGAAATCAAAGGTGGATTTGGTAATTACAGATGTGAATATGCCTCACCTTGATGGCTATGAGATGGTTTCGCGAATGAGAGATGGTGGCGATCAGACACCTGTTATTTTTCTCACCGCGCGAAATGACCGCGCCGATGTATCCCACGGGCTCAAACTCGGTGCCGATGATTACGTCATGAAACCTTTCGGCCTGGAAGAACTCACACTTCGAGTTGCAGCGATTTTGCGCAGAACACATGGCTCCTTACCACCTGAGCAAAAACTTCACTGTGGTCCGATTTCACTAGACGATGAGATCCACCAAGTTCAATTTGATGGTGAAACTATTGAACTCTCTCCTACTGAATATCGCTTACTTCATTATTTGATGGAGAGAGCTGGCAAGGTTGTCACTAAAGAGACTCTGCTCGGCGCAATTTGGGGGATTGAGTTCGAAACAAATACCTCTGTTGTAGATACCTACATCTCTTACTTACGAAAGAAATTGCACCGTGATGGATTCGAGGGAATTAAAACCATTCGTGGCTTTGGATTTCAAATGGTCGACACTAAAGAATGAAACGTAGTACTTATCTACCTTTTGCCGTAGCGATTCTTGTTTCAATACTCTTTGGTTTATTAGGCTCAGTACTGATACACGACACGAGCAGTAGCAAGATCAAGTCAATCGACCAAATCCTTGATGGAAATATAAAAGATTTAGGAAACGCTAAAGATCCACTAAATGCGGCACTGCTCTTTAGTAAGAATGATGAAATTCCAGTCAGTCTTGGATTTAAACCAAGTGATAGTGGCCTATTGATTTTGCGTGACTCGAGTGCAGCAATCAATCGCCCGCTTACCAAAGCCGAGTTTGCCGCAGCACGGCGTGGCCCTATTTCACTCGATACCGGAACTCATAATCGAATTCGAGCCTTCGAGAGCGCCCCCAGTGAACAGATAATTCTGGCCGCTTCATTAGTCCTTATCGAAAGTGAGAGATACCAGCAATTTCGCCTACTTGGCGCACTTGACTTGCTTCTTCTCGTAATTGCGCTGGCTGTATTTCTCTTCTTCTCGCGCCGTAACCAAATTAGAGTCTTCGCACACGAAATGGAGCTTGAAAAGTTTCAGCGCACTCGAATTCAAAACTTTATTGGAGATGCTTCACACGAACTTCGCACCCCGTTGACTGTAATCAAGGGATACATCGAATTAATTCGATCTAAACAAAATATCGATCCAGAGCAGCAAGAGAAATTTCTGGAACGAGTTGCGACTGAAACCCAACGTATGGAGGAACTTATTTCAGAGCTCTTGCTCCTAGCTGAGCTTGGCGAGCGTCCTGAAATAGATAAAGAGATCTTTGATGTTGCATCGCTTGCTAGTGGATTTATTGACGACTTGAAAGTTCTGCAACCAGAGCGAGTGATCACAAAAGAATTTCTCAGTCCCCTGATGATTAGTGGATCCCAGCGCCTGCTCGCCCAACTTTTTAGCAACATTTTCTCTAACGCTCGCCGCCATACCGCTAAGAGTGATGCAGTGGAGTTGCGAATCGAGAAGAGTGAGGATTACTGCACCATTACTTACAACGATGCTGGTCCAGGTTTGCCTGATGAATTTATTCAGAGTGGAGTTTCAGAGTTCTCTCGCTTTGATCGCTCACGCTCACGTGCCACGGGTGGTTCAGGTTTGGGATTGAGCATTGTCTCCGCAATTGTGAAGGCACATGCAGGAGAAATTACCTTTGGTAAGAATGCAATGGGTGGACTAGCAGTAACAATCAAACTTCCCCAGTAGTACTTATAAGCCGGAGTAAGTGTGCTTTCCAGTTCCCCAAATATTTACATAAACATAATTAAATAAGAATGTTGATCCAGCAAGTAAACAAAGCCAGGCAGCTTTGCGTCCGCGCCAACCGGCAGTCACTCGCGCATGAAGGTAGGCGGCGTAGCAGACCCAGGTAATAAAGGCCCATGTCTCTTTAGGATCCCAACCCCAATAACGACCCCAGGCATGCTCTGCCCAAATTGCACCGGCAATAACAGCGAAGGTCCAGAGGGGAAATACAAATGCAACTAATCGATAACAGAGTTGGTCGAGAACTTCCAAAGTTGGCAAGCGCTTTGCCCAAGCATTTCGACCACCCCGTTGCTCCATGCGATCAAGGAGAAGATAAGTAGCGGCGATGGTATTTGCCAGCAGGAATACGCCGCCAGAAACGATTGCAGCTGAAACGTGAATCACTAACCAGGTTGACTTAAGCGCAGGAACAAGTGGTGCACTTGGACGATAAAGAACAGTAACTGCAGTTCCTAAAGTCAGGAGCACCGCTGTGGCAACAATTAAGCCAAGCCAGCGAAGATCATTCTTTCGAAGAGCAAGTAGATAAGCACCAGTGAAAGCCATTGCACCTGTTATTGAAAATTCATACATGTTGCCCCATGGAACTCGATGCGCTGAAATGCCACGTGCTACTACACCAGAAAATAATAAGAGGAATCCTAAAATCATAAAGGCGGTGGCAATTCGAGCAGTTCGCGCAGTGCGTTCGAAATCAAATGTTTTTACCAGTAAATTGCCTTCAGATTTCTCTGTAGCTATTGAAGGAGTGCGGACCGCCCACGCTGTTTCAAATGCGTGGGCAAAGAATGCAAGAGTGAATACGGCCATGGCTGAATAGATAAAATAATTTGAAAGGTAGGCCCAGGAGGTATTACTCATTACGCCATCCTCTCCGTTTTACTCTTTATTGCATTTACAAAAGTTTCGATTTCAATTGCAAGTCCAGCAACTGCATTCTTTGCAAGTCCTGCCACTTCGACCTTGCCTTGTGCAGTAACTCTAATCCAGATTCGGCGACGTCGCCCAAAGAGTGATGCAAGTAACCCGGCGATCGCCAAAATACTTCCAATAAGAGCAAAGCCCTTTCCAGGATCCCGCACGATCTGCAAATTAACCCACGGTGTAATTCCATCAAATGAAATCGAACCATCAGCAAAGGTGTAAATCTCACCTGGTTTCAATGATTGCAAACCAATCTGCTCCATCTTTGAAGTGTTTATTCGATAGACCGATTGTGGAACGCCACGATCTAGTCCTAAGTCTCCGCGCCAAACTGAGAGCAATAACGAAGGGTCTAATAGCTCTGGGAATGCCGAAATTCCACCCTTTACTTTGTCACGCGCAGCAGTTGGCAAGAGTGATGCGACAAAGCCAATCTGCGGTTTCATATCTGGAACTTTGATCGCGCCAATTGAAGTGAGGTTTGAATCTTGTGGCAAGAATGGAACTGGCCCTTGGAAGACGATCGTATTGCCCTTATCCCGCACTGTAACAATTGGTGAGTAACCATTTGCTTGCAGATAAACGTTGGTACTGCCAAAACCTAGCGGGCTATTAACTTTTATAATCTTCTGGCTTTCTTTACTTTCTGGCGACTTCTTACTTGTTACATAGAGTGTGTAATCCTCAGGAGCATTTGTCAGCGCGTTATATTTCGCAAGAAATTTATTCACCGTAATTGTGAACGGTGCCAATGAACTCTCATTGCTCAATCGGCCAAGCGAGATGGAATCATAGGAAGTGGTGGTATTAACAAAAGTTTCACCAACATTAACTATTGCCTCACCCTTCATGCCAAAGAGCGCGCCAAAGCTCACACCAAAGAGCACCATGATCAGCGCTAGATGAAAGAGCAAGTTGCCCGTTTCGCGCAGAAAACCTTTCTCAGCAGAGAGTGAATTGCCATCAACTTTGACTCTGAATCGATTCTTCTTAAACCATCCTTGGGCAACTTCTAATTCATTACCTTGGCTAGACCAAGTGGTGAAATGCTCCATTCGATCAAGATTTTTTGGAGTTGCCGGCGGTAGCGCACGTGCCGCTTTGAAATGTTCAAAACTTCTGGGCAATACACATCCGATGAGTGAGAGAAAGAGAAGAATGTAAATCGCACTAAACCATGGTGATGCATAGACATCAAAGAGTGAGAGCGCATCGTAGATTTTTGCTAAACCTGGTGATTGGGTAAATAACTCTTGCACCTTCATAGGATTCTGACCCCGCTGTGGAATTAACGAGCCTGGTATGGCAGCAATTCCTAACATCAGCAAGAGAATCAGTGCAGTCCGCATACTTGTTAATTGGCGCCAACTAAATCGCAGCAAAGCGGCCAGTCCTAAGGCTGGAATTTCAATTTTCTCGTTGCTCATCAGATCACCGGAACAAAGTTAGAGATGAAATCGCGCATCGCATTAAGTACATGTGACCAAGCACCAAAAATTTGCAGTAATCCAATTGCGATAAGAAAGATGCCACCTACTTGGGTGATGCGATCACCGCGACGGGTTAAAAACTTGCGCATGCGCTCTGATCGATCTAAGAAGAGTCCAGTCAGGATGAAGGGAAGCCCCAAACCTAAGCAATAGCCGAGTGAGAGAATTGCACCGCGCAGCGCACTCGAAGATTGAAATGAGAGAGTTTCAACTGCGGCAAGAGTTGCACCAATGCAGGGGGTCCAACCAATTCCAAAGAGAAAACCAAGTGGTGCGGCTCCCCAAATTCCACCGATAGTTTTCATTCGTGGTTTAAAACTTGGAGCCATCGGAAATTTCCCAAGAAAGAGCAGGCCCATCAAGATTGTAAAGAGGCCGAGGACGCGGGTTATCCAGGAACCATTCGCGGCAATGGTGGAGCCAAGTCCACCAAAGAGAGCGCCATAAGAGAGGAAGAGTGCGCTAAATCCCAGAACAAAGAGCAGTGAGCCACGAAAGAGTTGGCCACGTGTTCGGGAAATTCCTGCTGTGAAGGAGAGATAGCCAGGTACCAATGGCAGGACGCAAGGTGAGAGAAATGAAATAACGCCAGCTACAAATGCAATGGGAAATGCAACAAGGAGAAATCCATCAAGGACTTGATTGACAAAGAAATCCTTCACTCTGCTTGTACCTGCTCAATCAATTTACTTAACGAAGCAACGGTGATCTCACCAGAAACTCGGGCCGCAACTCTGCCCTTCTTGTCGATAATCAAAGTGGAAGGAATTGCATTAGGTACTAATTGACCACGAAATCCAAGCAGAACTCGATCATCTATCAGCGTCGGGTACTTGATTTCAAAACGTCGGACAAAGGCTTGCGCATTTGCTGGATTATCGCGAGTAAGAATTCCCAGGAAACTTACCTCTTTATATTTACTCGATAATACCGAAAGGGTTGGCGCTTCAGCCCGACATGGGGCGCACCACGAAGCCCACACATTGATGACTGCAGCCGAACCTTTCGCCAGCGTAATTTGATCGCCATCGAGTGTTTTTCCGCTTAGACCTGGCGCCAATTTACGAGCTGATTCTTTAATAAAAGTTACTGTGCCATTGCCGGCCACAAATGAGTTGGTGTCTTTAGCAGAAACTCCGCCAGTACAGCCAGTAAGTAA
The DNA here is from genome assembly GCA_037133535.1 of Actinomycetes bacterium. GTDB lineage: Bacteria > Actinomycetota > Actinomycetes > Nanopelagicales > Nanopelagicaceae > WLQV01. The sequence goes on along the minus strand of JBAXNY010000008.1, from coordinate 5,635 downwards.
AAGTAACGAGATTGCAACGAGGAATAAGCGTTTCATTACTTCTTCTTCGGCGGCAAAAGCGCCTGCGCAGGTTCGGAGTATGTGAATCCAGAAATAACTCCATCATTATCAAAATGAATACTGGTCACTGATGCCAACGAACATTGCCGCTTGCGTGGATCGTGAATTAAATGTTTTCCTTCGATAAAGCTGCGCAGAATCCAGATTGGAAGTTGGTGCGAAACGCAGATCGCATCTTTACCATTTGCTAATTGATGAGCAGCGAAAACTGCAGCGAGCATGCGATTGATCTGCTCGATATATGGCTCTCCCCACGAAGGGCGCCATGGATTCCAGAGATAGCGCCATGAAGGCGGATGGCGAAGTACTCCACTTCCTAATTCAAATTTTTTTCCTTCAAAAATGTTTCTTGCTTCGATCAATCGCGGTTCGGTGATGATGCTTAATTTATGCATAGCTGCAATAGGAGTTGCAGTCTCCTGCGCCCGCTGCAATGGCGAAGCAACAACAGCGCCAATTTCAAACTGCTGCGACCATGTCGCTACCACCTTGGCCATCTCATGGCCACGTTCGGAAAGGTGCCAACCAGGTTGTAGTCCATACAGGATTTTTTCGGGATTGTGCACCTCACCATGGCGCACTACATGAACTGTTGATCCCATAGGGCAAGCATAAAGCGTAGAAATGCACTCCCTCTCGCTAAGGTTGTGACATGGCACTTCCATCCAAGGCAGCTGCCTTTTTTGATGTAGATAACACCTTGATCCGTGGCTCAACCCTCTATTTTCTGGGACGCGGCATGTATCAACGTGGTTTCTTTACGAAGAAGGACATCTCCCGATTTGTCCTTGCCAATCTTCGCTTCCGCTTAACTGGTCAAGAAAAACCTGAAGTAATCGCCCGCTATCAGCAAGCAGCCACTGACTTCATTGGTGGCCACTCAGTTACTCAGATCGAAGCAATTGGCCAAGAAATTTATGATGAATATGTCTCGCCACACTTGTGGCAAGAAACTATTGAGATTGCACATACACATTTAGCAGCCGGTGAAGAGGTCTGGTTGGTTACTGCGGCACCAGAAGACATGGCACATCTGATAGCAAATCGCTTGGGTTTTACTGGCGCAATTGGCAGCAAGGCTGAAATTCAGGGCGATACCTACACTGGAAAGTTATTGGGAAACTTATTGCATGGCAGAGAGAAGGCAGTTGGAATCACAGCCCTTGCCGCTGAGCGAAATTTTGATCTCAGCAAATGTTTTGCTTACAGTGATAGCCACAATGATCTTCCACTTTTGGAAGCAGTCGGCAACCCTCGTGTAATCAACCCTGATGCAATCTTGCGAATCTTGGCGCTGCGAGATGGTTGGCCAATTCATGATTTTCGCAGGATGCGTGTACTCAATCGCTGGTTAGGCCCGATCGTCTCTCGACTTGCTGCCCTTGGAACCCTCATTACCCCTCAGCGACGAAAGCGAAAGTAATTCGGTAAGCAGCACCTACGAAGTGGCACTAATGTAGGCAAGTTATGGAATCGCGTTCTTTCGCCGACCACTTGCGCTCGCTTACCGATGAAGCGATGCTCGAGCTATTCGCGCTGCGTCCAGATTTGATCTCACCAGTTCCGCCAGATGTCGCATCGCTCTCAGTTCGCCTGAATTCATTGCCCAGTCTTACTCGAGCCGTTGAAAGCCTTAATGCTTGGGAATTTCAAGTTTTAGAGAGCTGCGCAGTTCTTACTGAACCATTTGCCATTAAAGATGTCATCGCACTGACACATAAGAGCGCAGCCGCAGTGGTTGAAAAATTACAATCACTTGCACTTGTTTATGGCGAGGATAAAGAACTCCGTCTGCCATCTTCACTTCGAGAGGCAATTGGTCCTGAACCTGCGCGACTTGGTCCACCATCGATGGTGAAGCTCTCCTTAAAAAAATTAGCAGATGCACCAAAGGAGGCGGCAGAACTCTTAAAGAAACTCACCTGGAGCGCTCCTCGCGGAACTATCGGGGATTCAAAGAATCCACCAGCGGGTATGTCATGGTTAATTCAAGAGAAATTTCTTATTCCCTTTGATTCACGAACTGTAATTCTTCCGCGTGAAGTTGCGCTGCACTTGCGCGGTGGTAAGACACATCAAGAATTTCTTCATACTCCACCTGAAATAGCAGGGCGCAAAGTTAGCCAGAAAGAAGTTGATGTCTCAGCAATTGCAAACATTGCAACAATATTGCGCTGGTCCGAAGAAGTACTGAATTTCTGGAGTGAAGAAGCCCCTAGCGCGCTGCGTGCCGGCGGCTTAGGAATTCGTGATTTGAAAGCGATTAGCACGCACTTAGGAGTAGATGAGAGTTGCGCGGCATTTATTGCAGAGTTGCTCTTTGTTAGTGGTTTGGTCTCCATCGATTTGCAAGATGAAATCCTTCCCACGCATGCATTTGATTTATGGTTATCGCAGAAACCAGAGCGCAAGTGGTTAACTCTTACTGAAAGTTGGCTCATTACATCGCGCGTGAGCGGCTTAGTTGGTAAGGGTGATGGCAAGAATTTGGCAGCCCTCGGTCCTGAACTAGATCGAGTCAATACCGCCCGAATAAAATCACTAGTACTTCGCGTACTTGCCGAATCCCCTGGAGTTTGCGTAACTCCAACTTCACTCAATGCTTATTTGACATGGTTGGCACCAAGTCGACGAAAGAATTCTCTCCAAGAAGAGATGGTTAGTTGGTCAGCTCGCGAAGCAGAGTGGCTAGGACTTAGCGGACAAGGTGCGATCTCTAGCTTTGCACTTGGCTTACTGAGTGAATCAGAATCACTTGGAATCGATGCCGCACTTCCTAAACCAGTTGATCACATTTTGATTCAAAGTGATAACACGGCAATTGCACCAGGGCCACTCGTTATGGAAGTTTCCCAAATTCTCGATTCAATCGCCGATATTGAAAGTCGCGGTGGTGCCACGGTTTATCGCTTTAGTGAATCAAGTATCCGTCGTGGTTTAGATCATGGTCGCACTGGTGATGACATTAAGGCTTTCCTCAAGAAAACATCTAAGACGCCGATCCCACAACCACTTGATTATTTAATTACCGACATTGCAAAGCGTCATGGACGGCTAAGAGTCGGTGCGGCAAATACTTATGTGCGCTGTGAAGATCCAGCCTTAATTGCAGAAATTCTTAGCGATAAGAAATTGGAAGCGCTGAGGTTTCGAAAGTTAGCAAGTGAAGTTTTGATTTCCGAAGTCGATGCTCACGAAGTGATTCTCGCCCTTCGTGCTGCAAGTTACTTGCCGGCAGCTGAGGCGGCAAATGGGATTATTCTTGGCGGCCCAAAAAGTGCACGTGCAAAAGCAAAACCACGCCCACCAAGAATCTTGGGCGATATCGAAAAGCCAACTTTGCCAATGTTCCATGCTGCACTGCGCACCATCCGTGCCGGTGAAAAGTCTGCACAGAAACAGAGCACACTGCGCAACGTTGCTAATCAGGCACTTGGACAATTGCCAAGAACTACCGCAAATGAAACGTTGGATTTGCTTGCAACATTTATCAAGGAGCAACAGACACTCTCCATTGGTTATGCCGACAACAATGGCGCAGTTACTCATCGAATCATCGATCCCATCAATATCTCAGCTGGAACCCTGCTCGCCCGCGATCATGCCACCGGTGAAGTTCAAACTTTCCGAATTCCCCGCATAACTGGAGTTGCAGCGCTATGACCCACCAGCCACTCACCAAATACGGCAGACTTACTCCATGAGCACTCCTATGTTGGCCGCACTTGAAGCCTTAGTGCGCGTTGAATCTCCCACAGAAGATCTCGATGCCTGTCGCGATGTTGTGCGATTAGCAAGTGATATTGCAACGCGAGTAACTGGAACACCGGCCCAAATCATTGAACATAATGGTCGCCCAGTCTTTTGGTGGGGCGCACAAGAGCCAGAGATTGTTCTCTTAGCTCATCTCGATACTGTCTGGCCCAAAGGATCTTTTGAACCGCTCTGGGAAATTAAGGGCGATGTTCTTCGCGGACCAGGAACCTTCGATATGAAAGCTGGATTTATTCAAGCCCTCTTTGCAATTAAAGATATCAAGGGAAGTGTTGCACTAATCGGTACTACTGATGAAGAGACTGGTAGCAAAACATCGAGAGATCTGATTGAGAAGGTATCCCGCGCAGCAAAGGCGGTACTTGTTTTGGAATCTGCGATCGATGGCAAAGTTAAAGTTGGCCGTAAAGGTACTTCGATGTATCAAATTAAAGTTATTGGAAGAGCCGCCCATGCTGGCGTAGAACCAGAAAAGGGAATCAACGCAACTACCGAACTTGCTCACATCATCTTGGGACTAGCAGCCCTGGAGAATAAGGAGCACGGAACCAGCGTTGTGCCGACCACCATGAAGGCCGGCAACTCCACCAATACTGTTCCAGACTTAGCGGTGCTTGATATTGATGCCCGTTCTTTCTTGCAGAGCGAACTTGTCCGAATTGATAAAGCAATTCGCGAGATCAAAGCCCTTCATCCAGAAGCAAAGATTGAAATTGGTGGCGGTATTAATCGACCACCACTAGAACTTGCCGCCACTACCGCCCTTTATCAGCGCGCTAAGAAGGTTGCGGAAAAAATTGGAATGCCAGAATTAGGAAGTGCATCAGTAGGCGGTGCAAGTGATGGCAACTTTGCCGGAGCAGTTGGCGCACAAGTACTTGATGGCCTCGGCGCAGTAGGTGGCGGCGCACATGCACCAAGTGAGTGGATCAGCGTCGCCGCACTTGAGGAGCGATCGAATTTATTGAACGCTCTTGTCTTGGATCTTATTAATGAGTGAAGGCCCACTAATTGTTCAGAGCGATAAGACGCTCCTACTCGACATAGATCATCCGCTCTCAACTGAATGCCGCCGCGCGATTGCGCCATTTGCTGAACTCGAACGATCACCCGAACACATTCACACGTATCGTCTCACTTCACTCGGTCTTTGGAATGCTCGCGCAGCTGGACATGATGCCGAACAAGTAATCGACACACTTATTCGTTATTCGCGTTATGCCGTACCGCATTCAATTCTGATCGATGTTGCCGAAATTATGTCGCGCTACGGACGTCTGCGACTGGAGATGGATCCAGTACATGGCTTGATTCTCATTACTACCGACACTGCGGTATTAGAGGAAGTAATTCGAGCAAAGAAGATTGCACCACTTCTTGGTCCTCGTATTGATGCAGAGACAATTACTGTGCATCCGAGCCAGCGCGGACACATCAAACAATCACTCTTGCGCTTGGGTTGGCCAGCAGAAGATTTCGCCGGTTATGTCGATGGACAAGCACATGAGATTTCATTGAAACAGAATGATTGGAAGATTCGCCCTTATCAAGAGTTAGCAGCCGAGGGCTTTTGGCACGGTGGTTCTGGAGTTGTTGTTCTCCCTTGCGGTGCCGGCAAGACAATAGTTGGCGCTGCAGCTATGGCACATGCAAAGGCAACCACACTGATTTTGGTGACAAATACTGTGGCTGCCCGTCAATGGCGTGAAGAGCTACTCAAGCGCACCAACTTGAATGAAGATGAAATTGGTGAATATTCCGGTGCGAAGAAAGAGATTCGCCCAGTCACAATTGCGACTTA
>JBAXNY010000007.1:0-20882 GCA_037133535.1 Actinomycetes bacterium | reverse complement strand
GCGATGTAGTTCTTTATAGCAAGTACGGCGGAACTGAAGTGAAGTACAACAATGAGGAGTACTTGGTTCTCTCAGCTCGCGATATTCTTGCAGTGATTGAGAAGAAGTAAATGGCCGGAAAGATACTTGCCTTTGATGAAGAGGCTCGTCGCGCCATGGAGCGCGGTGTCAATATTCTTGCCGACACAGTCAAAGTAACTTTGGGACCTAAGGGTCGTAACGTAGTTATCTCTAAGTCCTATGGTGCACCAACCATTACTAATGATGGTGTCACTATTGCAAAAGAGATCGAACTCTCTGATCCTGCCGAGAACATGGGCGCACAGTTGGTTAAGGAAGTAGCAACAAAGACCAACGATGTCGCCGGTGACGGAACAACAACTGCAACCGTATTAGCGCAAGCTATGGTTAAAGAGGGCCTTCGCAATTTAGCTGCTGGTGCTCAACCTATGGGCATCAAATCTGGTATCGAAGCAGCAGTTGCTGCAGTTACCGAAGCGCTTCGCTCACATGCAACTGCAGTCAAAGATAAGGCGCAGATCGCTGACGTCGCAACAATTTCGGCACAAGATCGTGCAATTGGCGACCTCATTGCAGAAGCGATGGATAAGGTCGGCAAGGATGGCGTCATCACTGTCGAAGAGGCATCAACTACTGGTCTTGAACTTGAATTCACTGAAGGCATGCAATTCGATAAGGGTTACATCTCGCCTTACTTTGTTACAGATCAAGAGCGTATGGAGACTGTGCTCGAAGATGCATACATTCTGATTTCTGCTGGCAAAATCTCAGCCTTGAGCGAGCTCCTTCCAATTCTGGAGAAGATTGCCCAAGCAAGTAAGCCACTTATTGTGATCGCAGAAGATGTTGAAGGAGAAGCTCTTTCAACTCTCGTGGTCAACAAGATGCGTGGAGTCTTTACTTCAGCTGCGGTTAAGGCACCTGGCTTTGGCGATCGCCGTAAGTCAATGTTGCAAGACATCGCCATTCTTACTGGTGGCCAAGTGATCAGTGCCGATCTCGGCATGAAGTTGGAGCAGGTGGGTCTTGAAGTTTTGGGTCGCGCTCGTCGCGTCGTCATTACCAAGGACAACACCACCATCGTTGATGGCGCTGGCGATAAGAAGGCTGTTGCTGCTCGTGTTACCGAGATCCGCAATGAGATCGAGAACACTGACTCTGATTGGGATCGCGAGAAGTTGCAGGAGCGAGTTGCCAAACTTGCTGGCGGTGTCTGTGTGATCAAAGTTGGCGCACACACTGAAGTTGAACTTAAAGAGAAGAAGCATCGTTTGGAAGATGCGATCTCTGCAACTCGTGCCGCAGTCGAAGAGGGAATCGTTGTCGGAGGCGGTGCAGCGCTAGTTCATGCTGCAGATGCACTTGCTAACGATCTTGGCTTCGAAGGCGATGCCGCAGTTGGCGTTCGCTTGGTTCGTAAAGCATGCGATGAGCCACTTCGTTGGATTGCTGAAAATGCCGGACAAGAGGGCTACGTCGTAGTTTCCAAAGTTCGCGCAATGAAGCAGAACGAGGGTTACAACGCAGCTAATGACACTTATGGCGATCTTGCAAAAGATGGCGTAATTGATCCAGTAAAGGTAACGCGTTCTGCGTTAGCGAATGCGGCATCAATTGCAGCGATGTTCATTACAACTGAAGCAGTTGTCTATGACAAGCCAGAAGGATCTGACGATGACAAGGGCGGCAGTGGACACTCCCATGGCCCCGGCGGTCATTCTCACTAATTTCATAGATTAAATTCCACAGATTAAAAAGCAAAGGGCGCCTAGCAATAGGCGCCCTTTTGTATTTCTTCCTCTAATTACATCTTGCTGCGATCAAGCAAGTATTGAGGCTTATAACCAAAGCGATCGATAAATTTCTGTGAAGTAAAGGGTGATTGATAGCCAGAGAAATCGCCACGAAGTTCAGTGGTGGGATGCCACTTCTTAAATGTCTCCTCGGTTGTCATGTAACTAAAGCTATCTGGTGCGCTAAATACAAAGACATTGGCGCCTGTGATATCACTTGTGGCAGCCAATTCAAGGGCCTTCGCAGCATCGCGGCGATCGAGGTAGGAGAAACAGATCTTGGCTAGGTATGAGACTCTCTTATCTTCACCAGATTTAAACTCTTCAGCCACCTTCTGGATGTGCTCAACGTCGTGTGTGAGTGGAAAGCGAAAACCAACAAATGCCGTCTTGCCACGGCGGGCAAACATTTCTGCAGAGAGTTCATTGACCTCTTTGGTGAGGGCGTAACTTTCTTGGTAGACCAATGGGTGGTTCTCATCGATCGGTAAATATTGTGGGGAATACCAATCATCGGCCCAGGCAGTTCCGTAGATGGATTGGCTCGATGCATAGGCGACTACTTTGACTTTGGCATGAACTGCCGCTGAGAAGACTGCGAATGTACTGTCGCAGTTATTGCGGAAGACGAAATATTGGCGCTCATCGCGAGGGCTAGGAATCGCACCCAAATGCACGACGGCATCGGCACCAGCGATTACTGAATCGGTAAAATCTAAATCGGTAAGATCACCGATTACGAGCTTGACTCCTGCCGGCACTTCGCCTTCGACGCGATCTACCGCGGTGACTTCATGTCCTGCAGCTGCAAAATGTTGAGTAGCAGTTCGTCCGAGCAGGCCAGTAGCTCCAGTAATTGTAATTTTCATGTTTTTGAGCCTAACAGAGGGAGCAGGTGAAGCGGAATACGTTAGGAAGCGTGAGAGATTTCTTGGGCGGTGTGGCCAAAGAGAATATTGGTACGGTCATCTTCAGATAAACCGCCCCAGATTCCGTAAGCCTCTTGGGATGCGAGCGCTTGAGTGCGGCAGGCCATTAAGACAGGGCAGGAAGCGCAGACTGCTTTAGCAGCGCGCTCACGATTGCGACGACTAGGACCGCGCTCGCCATCGGGATGAAAGAACATCTCTGAGGGGAGATCTCTGCAGGCACCTTGTTGCTGCCATTCCCATTCATCGGCAATGGGGCGAAGTGGTTTGAGTGCATCCATACCCGCCACATTACAACCGCTTCATAGGTTGTTCAAGTATCTGGGGCAAAATCCCTCGTTTCAGGTGGTGATGTCGCCCACTTCAAGCGAAGATGTCCCCATGGATGAGATGCTCACGGTGGCGGCAGTGGCTCGCCGGCTTGGCGTGGCTCCTGCAACGCTGCGCACCTGGGATCGTCGCTATGGCCTAGGCCCATCTAGCCATGAGGCCGGGGAGCATCGCCGCTATTCGGCGAAGGACTTAGCAAAACTCACTCTCATGCGCCGCCTGATTGCATCAGGTGTGACACCCGCCGATGCAGCAATCAGAGCCCTGGCGCATAAAGGATCACTTGCATCCGTGAATCCGATTGCTGAATTAGATTCTGATTCACAGTTAATTTCCACACTCTTCAAATCTGCCAAAGCCCTCGATACCGATTTTGTAGAGAGCACAATTCGAAATGCGATTGAAGAACGCGGAGTTGAGGCAACATGGTGCCATGTAGTCGTGCCACTACTAGAAAGGGTCGGCAGTTATTGGGCCGATACTGGAGAAGGAATTGAAGTAGAACACTTACTCACTGAGATTGTGAAGCGCGTGCTTCAACGAGGTAGCTGTAAAAATCCGATAAACGCTCACCCAGTCATTCTTGCGGCAATCGGAGAAGAGCTCCATTGCTTAGCCCTCTATGCGCTAGCTGCGGTTTTGGCAGAGCAAAATATTGACACCCACTTCTTAGGCGCTCGCACACCAGTAGAAGTACTTGCGAGTGTGGCAAAAAAATCTGCACCTCCTGCAATCTTTCTCTGGGCACAACTATCAAAAAATGGTGATACGAAATCTCTAACGCAGCTGCCATCGATTCGCCCTGCACCCCGCGTTGTCATTGGTGGACCAGGCTGGAAGAAATCCGGCTGTGAGGGCGCCTACTTTGCCGCTGATCTACGCAGCGCATGTGAGGAGATTTCGCAGGCGGTCGGGGCCTAACTCCATGGATAGACTGCCATCCTTACGCAGCAGCAGAGGGAGGGCAGATGAGCGATAACGAGAAGGTCGCGATGCTCGGCCTGACTTATGACGATGTCTTGCTCCTGCCTGATGCATCCGATGTAGTTCCCTCTGAAGTCGACACTCAGACTTGGCTCACTCGCAATATTCAATTGCGCATTCCTCTGGTTTCATCTGCGATGGATACAGTCACCGAATCAGCGATGGCAATCGCGATGGCCGCTGCCGGTGGCATTGGAATCATCCACCGCAATTTGCCGATTGAAGATCAAGTTGCGCATGTGAAATTAGTGAAAGCTCACGGTCTCTCTGGCGCCGCAGTTGGTGTCGGCGAAGATGGATTTGCACGCGCCCAAGCGTTAATTGAAGCTGGGGTAGATGTCGTTGTTGTCGATACTGCACACGGCCATCATCGCGGTGTACTCGATGCAATCGCACGGATTAAGAAACATTCACCAAGTACTGAAATCATTGGTGGCAATGTTGCAACTCGCGCTGGTGCACAAGCGCTTATTAATGCCGGTGCAGACGCAGTCAAAGTAGGAGTGGGTCCAGGTTCTATCTGTACTACGCGCGTTGTTGCTGGAGTTGGCGTGCCACAGATAACTGCAATTATGGAGGCAAGTAAAGCCTGCGGCAAAGCTGGCATTCCGCTCATTGCCGATGGCGGCCTGCAATATTCTGGTGACATTGTTAAAGCACTGGTCGCTGGTGCAAATTCTGTGATGCTCGGATCTCTTCTTGCAGGTTGCGAAGAATCACCAGGTGAGTTAGTCGAAATCGATGGTCGCAAGTACAAGCGCTATCGCGGCATGGGCTCACTCGGTGCAATGCAATCTCGCGGTGAACAGAAGTCATATTCGAAAGATCGTTACATGCAAGACGATGTTCTTTCTGAAGATAAATTAGTTCCAGAAGGTATCGAAGGAAAAGTTCTTTATCGCGGTAGCGTTGCAGAAGTGACTCATCAACTTGTTGGTGGGCTGCGTTCTGGTATGGGCTATGCCGGCGCACGTGACATCGAAGCGCTCCGCACCGATGGCCATCTCATTCAAATTACTGCAGCTGGTTTACAAGAGAGCCATCCACACGATGTGCTCGATGTGAAAGATGCACCTAACTACAGCAATGGGAGAGGCTAAGCGATGAGCGATATTGAGATTGCACCAGGAAAGCGTGCTCGTCAGGCTTACTCATTTGATGACATTGCGATTGTGCCTAGCCGTCGTACTCGCGACCCAGAACATGTTTCTACTTCATGGCAGATCGATGCTTACAAATTTGATATTCCCATGATGGCCGCACCTATGGATTCAGTTGTTTCACCAGAAACTGCAATTGAAATTGGTCGCTTAGGTGGCCTTGGCGTATTGAATTTAGAGGGTTTGTGGACTCGCTATGAGGATCCACGAATTCCACTGGGTGAAATTGCATCGATGCCCGATAAGCATGCCACTCGCCGCATGCAAGAGTTATATGCCGAACCAATTCGCCCCGAACTTATCAAGGAGCGCATTAAGCAGATTCGTGACTCTGGTGTCACTGTCGCCGCATCGCTCTCACCACAGCGCACCGCGCAATTACATAAGGCAGTTATCGATGCTGGCGTTGATATCTTTGTGATTCGCGGAACAACTGTTTCGGCCGAACATGTCGATGAAGACAAAGATTCATTGAACTTAAAGAAATTTATTTACGAGCTAGATGTTCCCGTCATCGTTGGCGGTTGCGCAACTGCCACTGGTGCACTGCATTTAATGCGGGCAGGTGCCGCTGGTGTACTTGTCGGATTTGGTGGCGGCGCAGCACATACCACTCGCAAAGTTCTTGGTATTCAAGTTCCGATGGCATCGGCAGTTGCCGAAGTTGCATCGGCAAGGCGCGATTATCTTGATGAATCTGGTGGACGCTATGTCCATGTAATTGCAGATGGTTCAGTTGGACGAAGTGGTGACATTGCGAAAGCGATTGCATGTGGCGCAGATGCCGTAATGATGGGATCACCACTTGCAAAGGCAACACAGGCACCAGGACTTGGTTGGCATTGGGGATCAGAAGCTCATCACCCAGAGTTGCCACGTGGTGAGCGAGTTGCAGTGGGAACTGTTGGATCGCTAGAAGAGATTTTGCATGGTCCATCACATACCGCCGATGGTTCTATGAACCTCTTTGGCGCACTTCGCCGGGCAATGGCAACAAGTGGTTACTCCGATGTTAAAGAATTCCAACGGGTCGAAGTACTTATCCAGCGTGGCTAATTCACCAGTTCTCGTCTTAGATTTCGGGGCGCAATATGCCCAATTAATTGCGCGCAGAGTTCGCGAAGCACATGTGTATAGCGAAGTTGTTCCGCACACAATTACTGCAGCACAGGTCAAAGAGATGAATCCGCAAGCAATCATTCTCTCGGGCGGTCCAGCCAGTGTTTATGTGGAGAGTGCACCACAAGTTGATCCCAAAATTTTTGCCCTGGGAATTCCAGTATTTGGTATCTGCTACGGCTTTCAAATTATGGCAAAAGCTATGGGTGGCGTAGTTTCACAAACTGGTAAGTCAGAGTTTGGTCGCACCGATCTCACCACAAAGCCACTCTCAAAATTATTTACCGGAATGCCTGCAACACAGAAAGTCTGGATGAGTCATGGCGATGCTGTAACAGAAGCACCCTGTGGTTTTGATATTTCCGCTGCTACTGCAGATACTGCAATCGCAGGATTTGAAGATTCCACTGCCAAATTTGCTGGTGTGCAATTTCATCCAGAAGTACTTCACTCCGAATATGGCCAAGCCATTCTGCAGAATTGGCTAGTAAATATCGCCAAGTGTGAAACCACCTGGACCAGTGCAAATATTGCCGAGAGTGAAATCGCTAAAGCTCAAGTAGAAATTGGTAGCGAGCGAGTAATTTGTGGCCTCTCCGGTGGGGTTGATTCTGCAGTTGCAGCCGCAATAATTCAGAAAGCTGTTGGAAAGCAACTTACTTGTGTCTTTATTGATCACGGACTATTACGCAGCGGCGAAGCAGAACAAGTCGAGCGCGACTTCGTTGCTGCAACTGGCGTACAACTCATGGTCATAGATGCCAAGCAGCAGTTCCTCACTGCACTTGCTGGAATTTCAGATCCAGAAACAAAACGAAAGATTATCGGACGTGAATTTATTCGCGCATTTGAAAGTGCAGCACGCGAAATTGCATCAGGTGGAGAGGTGAAGTTTCTAGTACAGGGCACGCTCTATCCCGATGTCGTTGAATCTGGTGGCGGATCAGGAACGGCCAATATCAAATCGCATCACAATGTCGGCGGGCTTCCAGATGATTTAAAGTTTGCCCTGATTGAGCCACTTCGCTCTCTCTTTAAAGATGAGGTTCGAAGCGTAGGAATTGAATTGGGCTTGCCAGAAAATATTGTCTATCGCCAACCATTTCCCGGACCTGGTCTTGCCATTCGCATTATTGGTGATGTCACCCAGGAGCGGATCGATATTTTGCGCAGAGCCGATCTCATTGCACGAGAAGAACTCAAGGCCGCTGGATTAGATCGTTCCATTTGGCAATGCCCAGTTGTCTTGTTAGCAGAGGTTCGTAGCGTCGGCGTTCAAGGTGATGGCCGCACCTACGGCCACCCAATCGTGCTACGTCCGGTTTCGAGCGAGGATGCCATGACCGCAGATTGGTCTCGAGTTCCCTATGAAACCTTAGAGAAAATTTCTACACGTATTACCAATGAAGTTCGAGAGGTAAATCGGGTAGTTTTAGACATCACAAGTAAGCCGCCAGCAACAATCGAGTGGGAGTGAAAATGAAGCGTGTAGTTATAGTCATTGCAATCCTTGCATTAGCCGCAACTGGAATTTCAAGTGCGACTGCAGCACCAAAGAAAGCTGCCGCAGTGACCTGTAAGGCAACTACCGCTAAGCCACAATTGAATGCGAAAGATGTAGTGCCACCAACTAAGGAGATGTCACCGCTACCAACGACATTTACCATCGTCACAAATTGCGGAAACATTGTTATTAAGACTGTGGGATCAAAGGCACCGATCACAATTACCCAACTTGCAACGCTGGCAAAAGCTGGTTTTTACAATAAAACAATCTGCCATCGCTTAGTTACATCTGGAATCTTTGTATTGCAATGTGGCGACCCAACAGGCTCCGGCAGTGGTGGTCCAGTAAATCCTAATTGGCGTGCATTCCCAGATGAGAATCTTCCATTCTTCTCACCGCGCACATATCCAGCCGGAACAGTTGCAATGGCTAACTCAGGCCCTTACACAAATGGCAGCCAATTCTTCCTTGTCTTTGGCGATTCATTTGGTCTACCAGCGAGCTATTCGATTTGGGGAACGATCACCTCTGGCCTTGATATTGTGAAAGCAATTGCGGCAAAGGGAACAAAGGCGCCGTTATTTAATGGCCCAAGCGATGGCACTCCTGCACAGACAGTGGGAATTGAAAAGATAACCGTTAGTTAATTTGTATTAACGATCTTAAAAGCTTCGGCGACGTGGCCCTCTGGGAAACCAGCAGCGGCTGCGTTCCGTTCGCCCCATTCGCGTACTAAATTCTCCAACTCAGCATTGTGTGCAGTTTGCGATGCATGTGCATGGAGCGCCTTCATTTTTAATGGAAAAGTCTCAGTGATATCCACCCAATGATCTGGCGTGGCATGTGCCATCAACCATACTTCTTTGACCCGCCACGGTTGATGTCCCTCTTCAAGAATGTCAGTGAATGCAAATGGATTACGTGCATCTGGATAGACCGCTTGTATTGCAGCTTCACCGGCAGCTAAATGATCGGGGTGGCTGGCACCAATTCGCTCCCAATTGCGTTCTGGACTCTGAATCACCATGCGATCTGGTTGGGAGATTCGGATTTGGCGAACAATATCTTTGCGCAGCGCAATTGTTGGCTCTAACCAGCCATCGCGATAATTGAGGAAAGTTATATCGGTAACTCCAATAGCAGCACCTGCTGCGCGCTGTTCGCGTTGGCGTGTAGCGGCCATATCTGATGCAGCAATTCCCGATGCTTCACCGCCTTGATCGCCATTAGTGCACATCACATAAGAGACAACGATCCCCTTCTTGACCCACGTAGCAATCGTGCCGGATGCGCCGAAATCGGAATCATCGGGGTGGGCATTGACTACTAAGACGCGCTTGATCTCATCATCGTTCAGTGGCTCAACCATGGGGTGATTCTGTCAGAGGTTGATGTGAGTACTCGCCACTATCATTCCCAACATGAGCGAATCCGACCCTTTACTGGCTGGATTAAACCCACAGCAGAGCGCTGCCGTTTCCTATCAAGGTGGCCCGCTCCTAGTTGTCGCTGGAGCGGGCTCGGGCAAAACTCGCGTTCTTACGCGCCGAATCGCCTATCTCATGGCTCGTCGCGGTGTCGCACCTTATGAAATTCTCGCAATTACATTTACCAATAAAGCTGCAGGGGAGATGAAGGAGCGCGTTGCCGAATTAGTCGGACCGATTGCGCGCTCCATGTGGGTCTCAACATTTCACTCTGCCTGCGTTCGATTGCTCCGCCAAGAAGCGGTGCGCTTGGGTTATGCCAATTCCTTCTCTATTTACGATCAAGCCGATTCTTTGCGGTTAGTGACAATTGTCTGCAAAGAATTAAATTTAGATTCCAAGAGATATCCCGCCCGCCAATTTCAGAGCATGATCTCTAATGCAAAAAATGAATTACTTGGTCCATCTGAATATCTCAACGCTACCCAGAATCAATTTGAAGAGATCGTTGCTGAT
The DNA here is from genome assembly GCA_037133535.1 of Actinomycetes bacterium. Taxonomy (GTDB): domain Bacteria; phylum Actinomycetota; class Actinomycetes; order Nanopelagicales; family Nanopelagicaceae; genus WLQV01. The sequence goes on along the minus strand of JBAXNY010000007.1, from coordinate 11,096 downwards.
GTTTACAGCATCTATCAGCGTCGGCTACAACAAGCCAATGCCATGGACTTTGATGACTTGATTCTTAAGACAGTTGAAGTCCTTCAAAGATTTCCCGAAGCCAAAGCACGCTTTCGTTCACGATTTCGCCATGTCTTAGTAGATGAATATCAAGATACCAATCATGCGCAGTACCAATTAATTCGCGAACTTGTTGGTAGCGAGGGCGAAGGAATGCCACCGGCTGAACTCTGCGTTGTGGGAGACGCCGATCAATCCATCTATGGTTTCCGCGGCGCCACTATTCGCAACATTCTCCAATTCGAAGCTGATTTTCCCAATGCTCATTCAATTCTGCTCGAACAAAATTACCGCTCTACTCAAAATATTCTTAGCGCTGCAAATGCCGTTATTACTAAGAACGAGAGTCGCAAAGAGAAGAATCTCTGGTCTGAATCAGGTGCTGGTAGTCAGCTAGTTGGTTACGTTGCCGAATCAGAGCATGATGAGGCAGAGTTCATTAAAGATGAGATTCGCTCGCTCCATAACGATGGCACATCCCAACCAGGGCAGACTGCAATTTTCTATCGCACCAACGCTCAATCTCGTGTCTTTGAAGAAGTCTTTATGCGCGCTGGCTTGGCCTATAAAGTAGTTGGTGGCCTGCGCTTCTATGAGCGCCGGGAGATCAAAGATTTACTCGCATATTTGCGAGTGCTCTCTAATCCCAGTGATGAGATCTCACTTCGCCGCATCATCAATGTTCCTAAGCGCGGAATTGGCGATCGCGCTATCGATGTGCTCGATCAATGGGCAAATACTCGCGGAATCTCTTTCTGGCAGGGATTGCATTCATGTGAGGAAGCAAGTGAGATGCCGGCACGTGCGGCAAGTGCGATCCGTGAATTTGTTGCCACAATTTCTACGCTACATACATTGGTCGAAGCAAAGGTGCGACCATCTGTGATTATCGAAGCAGCCCTTGAACAATCTGGCTTAATGGCAGAGTTGGCAAATAGCACTGATCCACAAGATGAAGTACGAGTAGAAAACTTACAAGAGCTTGTAGCCGTGGCGATGGAATATGAAGAAGCGCCAATTGAAGATTTAGCAGAAGATCAAGAGATTTCTTTAGCAGGATTCCTCGAGCGCGTCTCCTTAGTTGCAGATGCAGATGAGATTCCCGATGGCGAAGATCATGGGGGAGTTGTCACACTGATGACACTTCACACTGCAAAGGGTCTGGAATTTCCCACTGTATTTCTCACTGGTTTAGAAGATGGAATCTTTCCGCACTCGCGCACACTCGGTGAGAAAGATGAGATAGAGGAAGAGCGACGCCTGGCCTATGTCGGTCTCACTCGTGCACGCGAACGCCTCTACCTATCACGCGCTGAGTATCGTTCATCATGGGGTGCGCCAAATTACAATCCACCCTCTCGTTTTCTTGATGAAATTCCTAGCGAACTTATTGATTGGCGAAGCGGTGGTGGAATTACCGGCGCAAGTACAAGCAAGAAAGCAACCCGTAATTTCACTGCGCCACCACCTCGTGCAACTGGAAAGAAAAGTGTTGTCATGGAGCTTGCAATTGGTGATCGTGTGTCACATGACACATTTGGAAATGGTGAAGTAATTGCAGTGGCGGGCGAGGCAGATCGCATGGAGGCAACGATTAATTTCGGTGCATATGGTGAAAAGCGCTTATTACTGCGCTATGCGCCAGTTGAAAAACTCCCGTAGATAACCTCTAGTATTAAGCCCTTAGCGCGAAGAGGAGATTATGGATCTTTTTGAATATCAAGCTAGAGATCTCTTCGAAGCTCACAGCGTTCCAGTATTACCTGCTCAGATCGCACGCACGGCAGATGAAGCCCAGAGCGCTGCCGAAGCAATTATTGGTAATAGCGGCGGAAAAGTTGTCGTTAAAGCACAGGTAAAAGTTGGCGGACGTGGCAAAGCAGGTGGCGTTAAGTTAGCCGATTCAGCAGTTGATGCCCGCGCCAAAGCAGATGCAATTTTAGGAATGGACATCAAAGGCCATCGCGTCGGGATCGTCATGATCGCCGCTGCTGCGCCGATTGTTGAAGAATATTATTTAGCAATTCTCTTAGATCGCTCCAACCGCACATTTCTCGTCATGGCATCTGTCGCTGGTGGAATGGATATTGAGGAAGTTGCCCGCACCTCTCCTGAGAAATTAGCGAAAGTTCCAGTAAGTGCCACAGTAGGAATTGATTTTGCTGCAGCGAAGAAAATTATTACATCCGCTGCCTTTCCTAAAGATATTGAAGATCAAGTGGCAGATGTCCTCGTAAAACTCTGGGAAGTTTTCCAGAGTGAAGATGCGACACTGGTAGAAGTAAATCCTTTGGTAAAAACATCTGATGGAAAAATTATCGCCCTCGATGGAAAAGTCACACTCGATGAGAACGCCGATTTTCGCCACCCAGATCATGAAGCACTGGTTGATCATGCTGCAGCCAATGCACTGGAAGCAGCTGCGAAAGAGAAGGGCCTCAATTACGTCAAACTTGATGGCCAGGTAGGAATTATCGGTAATGGCGCGGGATTGGTTATGAGCACACTCGATGTTGTTGCTTATGCCGGCGAGAAGTATCGCGGTATGAAGCCAGCCAACTTCCTCGACATCGGCGGCGGCGCATCTGCTGAAGTGATGGCCAATGGTTTAGCAATTATTTTGGGCGATAAAGATGTGAAGAGCGTCTTTGTGAATGTTTTCGGAGGTATTACCTCTTGCGATGCAGTAGCAAATGGAATTGTCCAAGCACTTGCAATCCTCGGCGATAAAGCTTCAAAACCCATTGTGGTTCGCCTCGATGGCAATAATGTGACGCAAGGACGAAGAATTCTCAAAGAGGCCAATCACCCATTGATTGAACAACTCGACACTATGGATGGCGCCGCAGATCGCGCCGCAGAATTGGCGGCAAAGTAATGGCTATTTTCCTTACCGCAGCTTCGCGCGTCATCGTCCAGGGAATGACAGGTTCTGAAGGTACTAAGCACACCAAACGCATGTTGGCCGCAGGAACAAAGATTGTTGGTGGTGTTACTCCAGGTAAAGGTGGTCAAGTAGTTGATTTAGATGGCCACCAACTTCCAGTTTTTAACACGGTTAGCGAAGCAGTTGCTGCAACACAAGCCGATGTCTCAGTGGTTTTCGTACCGCCTAAGTTTGCAAAGGCTGCGGTGATTGATGCCATCGAGGCAGCAATGCCACTGGTTGTTGTGATCACTGAAGGTATTCCAGTTCATGACACAGCCTTCTTCTTTGCTTATTCCCAAGAGAAGGGCACAACCCAAATCATTGGACCTAACTGCCCAGGTTTAATTTCACCATCCCAGTCCAATGTGGGAATTATTCCCTCAGACATCACCGGCCCAGGCCGCATTGGCTTAGTTTCAAAGTCTGGAACTCTTACCTATCAAATGATGTATGAACTTCGCGACATTGGATTTAGCACTGCAGTTGGAATTGGTGGCGATCCCATTATTGGAACAACACACATCGATTGTCTTCGTGCCTTTCAAGATGACCCAGAGACCGATGCAATCGTCATGATCGGCGAAATTGGTGGCGATGCTGAAGAGCGCGCTGCTGCATTTATTAAAGAGTATGTAACGAAGCCGGTAGTTGGTTACGTTGCTGGATTTACTGCACCTGAAGGTAAAACTATGGGCCATGCTGGTGCAATCGTTTCTGGTTCTTCTGGAACTGCACAAGGTAAGCAAGATGCACTTGAAGCTGCAGGAGTAAAAGTTGGTAAGACTCCATCTGAAACAGCGCGCTTATTGCGCGCGACCCTTAAGGGATAAGCGCGCGCCATGTTTCAACGCGTCCTTTGGATCTCGTTGACGCAGGCGATACGTAGCGTTCTACTTGTATTTATTCCCCTTTCGGCAATTGCCTTAATTGCTTGGTCTACTGCAGGTAGCGCCGAACCAAATACCACCGATCCAATTCGCGCCGCATTGTGGCTCTGGCTTGGTGCTCACCACATTCCATTTAATTTAAATTTGCCACCAGGTCATGTCGCAGGCTTCTTAAGCTATTTACCAATTGGCGCGCTGCTCTTTCCAGTTCTAGCAATCCGCTCCAGTATGAAGCGGATTTACTCTGCTACTGATTACTCACAAGAGGCTCGCCTGGCCCGCACAATCTTTATCATTCTTTATTCGTGCTTCACTCAAATCGCAATCATTGCTTCACGATCGAGTGAAGTTTGCGCATCCTGGCTCTGGGCTTTAGGAATTGTGCCGATTGGAGTATGGCTTTCGACCACTGGAATTACGCAATCGCGTCGCCGCGAATCCGGGCTTGCTGCGCGTCATGCACGAGGGCTACTTGCAATTACATTAGGTACAAGTTCACTGCTTTATGGCTTGCTGCTGATTATTAATCTTAAGACAGTTACTGACCTGACTAAAGTTATTCAGCCAGGCATTGTTGGAGGAATTTTACTTTTACTACTGAACTTGCTCTATCTTCCCAATGTCATTATTGCTGTTGCAACATACTTTCTCGGTGTGGGATTTGGCGTGGGCAGTGGAACGCTCATTTCGCCATTCATTCATCGTTACGATCAGATTCCGGCGCTTCCCTTATTAGGTGCGCTGCCTACCGGAACGCACCCACTGCTCTTTATTGGCGTAATTTTCTTTATTGCAATTGGAGTGACGCTCTACCAATTGGCATATTCGGAGAGCACACGAATTTTGCGTCAGAGTTTCTTACTCACAATCCTGGGATTTGCCCTACTTTGTAGCGGCGCAACTGGATCACTGATCACTTCGCAGATGAGCAATTTCGGAGTATCAATCTGGAAGTCAACACTTGCCTTCGCAATTGCATTAGGATTTGGAATTGCACTCTCTGCAATAACACCAGCTGCGATTGGTTCATTACAGAATCGCAGGCGTTAATGAGCCAGCCACGCGTACTTCTCTTGGCATCAGGTTCGGGCACCTTGGTGCAAGCAATTATTGATGAAGTTGCTAGTGCAAATCTAGATTGTGAATTAGTGGGAGTGATTTGTGATCAGGAGCAGGCACAAGTAATCGAACGAGCACGTGTTGCAGGTGTTGCCGTTGATGTCCTTGAAATGAAGGCAGATCGCAATCAGTGGAATCAGGAAATTTTCCAATTAGCAGATCGCATAGCACCTGACTTAATTGTGAGCGCCGGCTTCATGCGGATTCTGAGCGCTGAATTTGTGGAACGCTTTAAAGTAATCAATACCCACCCGGCGCTTCTTCCTAAATATCCTGGTGCCCATGCAGTGCGAGATGCGCTGGCAGCAGGAGAAGTTACGACGGGAACAACGGTGCATTGGGTCGATGCTGGCGTTGATACCGGGGAGATCATTGCTCAGCAGGTAGTTGAAATTGCAGCGGGCGACACGGAAGCCAGCCTCCATGAGCGCATTAAGATTGCCGAGCGCCTCCTCATTGTTGAGGTCTTGCGTGAACTGCTACCGAGAGTAAGGGCGGGGAGATGAGTCAGATCAGAAAGATTCGCCGCGCACTTGTTAGCGTTTACGACAAGAGCGGACTCCTCGAATTAGCTACTGCTTTAACGGAAGCCAATGTCGAAATTCTCTCAACTGGATCAACTGCGAAAACAATTCGCGATGCCGGATTGCCAGTGACAGATGTCAGCACTTACACCGGTTTTCCAGAGATTATGGGTGGAAGAGTAAAGACGCTGCATCCGCGGATACATTCTGGAATTTTGGCCGACCAGAACAATCCAGAACATCTGGCGGCAATTGCAGAATTAGATATCGCTCCCTTTGATTTAGTAGTGATTAATCTCTATCCATTTGCTCAAACCATTGCTGCAACCTCAGATTTTGCAGAGTGCATTGAACAGATCGACATCGGCGGACCATCGATGTTGCGCGGTGCTGCAAAAAACCATGGCAGTGTTGCGGTAGTCAGTAATCCTGCGCAATACCCAGCGATTTATAAGGCGCTTGCAGCCGGTGGTTTCACATTAGAAGAGCGACTTAAATTGGCGGTCGATGTCTTTAGAACCACAGCCGAGTACGACCTCACAATTGCACAATGGTTGGCTCAGACTCCAGCAGGAGAGTTACCTGATTGGTTTGGCAAAATCTGGAGTAAGCAAGCCAGTCTGCGCTACGGCGAGAATCCACATCAACGGGCAAATATTTACTCCGATGGCGGAGCTGGCATTGTTCGTGCAAAACAATTGCATGGCAAAGAGATGTCCTTTAATAATTACACCGATGCTGATGCAGCATGGCGGGCTGCCCATGATCACAGCCAACCATGTGTTGCGATTATTAAGCATGCCAATCCTTGTGGCATTGCAATCGCAAGCACTATTGAAGCGGCCTATTCAGCAGCGCATGAATGTGATTCTGTAAGTGCATTTGGTGGAGTGGTTGCGGCCAATCGCCCAGTAACACTTGCGATGGCCACAGCGCTCTCTGAAATCTTTACCGAAGTAGTTATTGCACCAGGATACGAAGCTGGCGCAGTCGAGATTCTTGCCAAGAAACCATCGATTCGTATTCTCCAATCTTCAGATACCACTATTAATCGCAGTGAATTGCGACCAGTAAGTGGTGGTGCACTTTTGCAAGATACCGATCTGGTTGATGCAGCAGGGGATAGCCCTTCTAATTGGGTACAAGTCAGTGGAGATGCAGTAAGTTCAAAAGTTAAAGCAGATCTGGAATTTGCTTGGCGCGCAGTTCGCGCAGTGAAGAGCAATGCAATTTTGCTGGCAAAAGATGGCGCATCGGTCGGAATTGGAATGGGGCAAGTTAATCGCGTTGATAGTGCACGACTTGCAGTTGATCGTGCTGGTGATCGGACAAAGGCAAGTGTTGCCGCAAGTGATGCATTCTTTCCCTTTCCCGATGGTTTAGAAATTCTCATCGCAGCCGGAGTTACTGCAGTGGTTCAACCAGGTGGCAGTGTGCGTGATGAAGCGGTTATTGCGGCGGCAAAGGCTGCAAACATTGCGATGTTCTTTACCAATACCCGACATTTTGCCCACGCCTGAGAAAGTAAGATGCTCCTATGACTGCTCAACTTCTCGATGGCAAGGCACTTGCTGCGAAGATCAAAGTGGAGTTGAAAACTGAAGTTACCCAATTAATTGCAGCAGGTAAGCAGCCCGGCCTTGGCACAGTTCTTGTTGGTGATGATCCTGGCTCGCACTCCTATGTGGCAGGAAAACATCGCGACTGTGGCGAAGTAGGAATTACATCGATTCGCGTTGACTTACCAGCCATTGCATCACAACAGGATATTTTGGCGGCAATTAAAGATCTCAATAATGCAAAAGAGTGCACTGGCTACATTGTGCAACTGCCATTGCCAAAGGGAATTGATGCACAAGTAATTCTTGAGGCAATAGATCCAGCAAAAGATGCCGATGGTCTGCATCCATTGAATTTAGGACGGCTAGTTGCAGGCAAAGATGCACCGCTGCCATGTACGCCACGTGCGATTGTTGAATTGATCAATCATTACAAGATTCCACTCTCTGGTGCAGAAGTTGTTGTCATTGGGCGAGGACTTACAGTTGGCCGCCCACTTGGTCTGCTCCTTACGCGTCGAAGTGAAAATGCCACAGTGACATTGACGCACACGGGCACAAAAGATTTAGCCGCGCATACAAGGCGCGCAGATATTGTTGTTGCAGCAATTGGTCAAGCACACTTTCTTAAAGCCAACATGATTAAGGCAGGCGCTGCAGTATTAGATGTAGGAATTTCACGTACCGATGCCGGTTTACTCGGCGATGTCGATCCAGGAGTGATGGATGTAGCAAGTTATGTCGCTCCGATGCCTGGCGGTGTTGGCCCAATGACACGAGCTATGTTGTTAAAGAATGTAGTTGAGGCATGTCGATAAGTAACCGGTTTTTTTCAACGGGTGGCTACCTCGCAGTTGTGATCGCCGTCGCAGTCGGTGCAGCTGGCTATGTCCGCAGCGCAGCAATAATTTTGAGCCTTGCCACAATTGCCATTGCGATGGCACGTAATGCGCAGGGGCGGATTGAGCGTTACCTCCCAATCTTGCTGGCGGTCGCCCTTTTTGTCATGGCAATTGCACTTCCACATGGGCGGTAGAGTTCGCAAGTAGACGTTCATACGAGATCGGATCATTATGGGAAGCAAAGTCACAGTTGTTGGAGCAGGTTTTTACGGATCAACTACAGCGCTTCGGTTAGCTGAATACAACATATTTGAAAGTGTTGTTCTTACCGACATTTTGGAAGGCAAGCCTGAAGGCCTAGCGCTCGACATGAATCAATCTCGCTCAATCGAAAATTTTGAAACAAAGGTAATCGGCGCAACAACAACTGCCGATGGCGCTGGATATGAAGCAACAGCAAACTCTGACGTTGTCATCATCACTGCTGGTCTGCCACGCAAACCTGGCATGAGCCGTATGGATTTGATTGGTGTCAATGCCGGAATTGTTCGCGGGGTTGCTGAGAATGTGGCAAAGCACAGTCCTAATGCAGTAATCATTGTGGTTTCTAATCCACTCGATGAAATGACTGCGCTTGCACAACTTGCAACAAAGTTTCCACACAATCGCGTAATGGGCCAAGCAGGAATGCTGGATACCGCCCGCTTTACTCACTTCGTTGCGGAAAAACTTGGCGTTCCAGTTCACACGGTGAAGACTCTTACTCTGGGCTCACATGGCGACACAATGGTTCCAGTTCCAAGTCGCTGCACCGTTGATGGAAAGCCACTTGCCGATAAATTATCTGCAGCTGAAATTGAGGAGTTAGTAACTCGCACTCGCAATGGCGGTGGCGAAGTTGTGGCACTGTTGAAGACAGGTTCTGCCTACTTTGCTCCATCTGCAGCGGCGGCTCGTATGGCAAAGGCAGTAATCGAAGATTCAGGTGCAGTCATGCCAGTGTGTGCATGGATGCAAGGTGAATTTGGAATCACTGGTGTTTATCTTGGCGTTGAAGCTGAAATTGGCCGCACCGGTATTCGTAAAGTTGTTGAAACACCACTCACTGCAGATGAGAAGGCAGCCCTACTTGTCGCAGCTGAAGCAGTTCGCACCAAGCAGAGTGATGTGCAGACACTCTAATGAGCCTAGGCAAATAAACAAAGCAAATTAAATCGAGACTTTTCACAGGAACTAGAGGGGAATAGTTGATGAGCAAGATCAAAGTTCAAGGAACTGTTGTAGAGCTCGATGGCGATGAAATGACTCGCATCATCTGGCAATTCATCAAGGAGCAATTGATCCTTCCTTACCTCGACATCAATCTCGACTACTACGACCTTGGTATCGAACATCGCGATGCCACTGATGATCAAGTAACAGTGGACTCAGCAAATGCCATCAAGAAGCATGGCGTAGGAGTTAAGTGCGCGACCATCACTCCAGATGAGGCGCGCGTTAAAGAGTTCGGTCTCAAGCAGATGTGGAAGTCGCCTAATGGCACGATCCGCAATATTTTGGGTGGCGTTATCTTCCGTGAGCCAATCATTATTTCCAATGTGCCACGTTTAGTTCCACATTGGACTAAGCCGATTGTTATTGGCCGTCACGCATTCGGTGATCAATACCGCGCAACTGATTTCAAAGTTCCAGGTCCTGGCACACTCACCGTCACCTTCACACCAGAAGATGGCTCAGCTCCGATGGAGTTCAACGTCTTCAAATTCCCAGGCTCTGGCGTTGCGATGACCATGTACAACTTGGATGAATCGATCCGCGACTTTGCCCGCGCTTCCATGAACTATGGCTTGCAACGTAAGTTTCCAGTATTTCTTTCAACCAAGAACACAATTTTGAAGGCCTACGACGGTCGCTTTAAAGACATCTTTGAAGAGATTTACAACGCAGAATTCAAAGCGAAATTTGAAGCAGAGAAGATCACTTATGAGCACCGCCTCATCGATGACATGGTGGCAACATCACTTCGTTGGGAAGGCGGCTATGTATGGGCCTGTAAGAATTACGATGGCGATGTGCAATCTGACACTGTTGCGCAGGGTTATGGCTCACTCGGTCTTATGACTTCAGTGCTTATGACACCAGATGGAAAGACTGTTGAAGCAGAAGCGGCACACGGCACCGTTACTCGCCACTTCCGCGATCACCAAGCAGGTAAGAAGACTTCAACAAATCCAATTGCCTCGATCTTTGCGTGGACCCAAGGTCTACAACACCGTGCCAAATTGGATAACACTCCTGAACTTGCCAAGTTTGCCGCAACACTCGAGCGCGTCTGCATCGAGACCGTTGAATCTGGAAAGATGACAAAGGATTTAGCGCTTCTAATCTCAGCAGATGCACCATGGCAGACCACACAAGAGTTCCTCGCATCAATTGATGAGAACCTTAAGAAGGCAATGGCCTAGTTGTAAATTCCAATAAAAAACCCCGAGCCATGTGGCCCGGGGTTTTTTATTATGAAGCGAATTACTTAATGCGCTCTCCAGTTGTTGCATTGAAGAGGTGGATACCTGCTGGATTGGCAGCAACTGTCACTGTCTGTCCTGGCTTAGGTGGGTTCTTTGGATCCCAACGAACAATTACCTGTGCGCCTTCGTCAGTTGCATTAGCAAACTTCACAGATGAATCTGCTGGCTTGCCGTAAACGAATGCATCTGCACCAAGCTCTTCAACAACTTCAACGATAACGTCGAAGCCAGTGCTTGCAGGTGAGAAGCCTTCTGGACGGATACCAACAGTTACTGATGCGCCAGCACTTGCTGGGACAGGAACTGAGAGGTTTCCGAGCTTGGCGCTACCTGCTGAAACTGGAGCAGTAAGCAAGTTCATTGCAGGAGAACCGATAAAGCCTGCAACGAATGCGTTGGCTGGGTTCTCGTAAAGGTTACGTGGAGTATCAACTTGTTGGAGGAATCCATCCTTCAACACTGCAACGCGATCACCCATGGTCATAGCTTCAACCTGGTCGTGAGTTACGTAAACAGTTGTGATACCGAGGCGGCGCTGTAGCGCTGCGATTTGAGTACGAGTTGCTACGCGCAACTTCGCATCGAGGTTAGAGAGTGGCTCATCCATAAGGAAGACCTGTGGTTCGCGAACAATTGCGCGACCCATAG
>JBAXNY010000006.1:0-21614 GCA_037133535.1 Actinomycetes bacterium | reverse complement strand
CGTGAACTTTTCAATTGGCCAGGGAGATACATTGCTTACGCCGCTGAAATTAACGCAGGCTTATGCAGCTATCGCCAATGGCGGCACAATCTGGCAGCCAACAATTGCACGAGCAATTGTCGCAAAAAGTGGCGCAGTCGTTAAAGAGATTTCACCTCGCGTAATTGGCAAAGTAGATAGCACCCCAGAAGCACTTAACTTCCTCAAAGGCGCATTGCGTGAAGTAGTTATTAGCGGAACCGCAGCTGGCTCATTTGCTGGCTTTCCAATTCCGATCAGTGGCAAGACCGGTACTGCCGAAGTTTTTGGATTAAATCCGAATGGATCAAAGAAAGATAACACTTCATGGTTTGCCTCTTTTGGTCCTACTGATAAACCACGTTACGCAGTTGTCATGATGGTGAGCCAAGGTGGCTTCGGCGCATCTACTAGTGCGGTAGGTGTTCGCAAAATTTATGAAACTCTCTTTGGAGTACGCGGTTCAAAGATTGATCCGAAGCAGGCGCTCTTTCCCGATGGCCCACCAGTTGCTATTCCCAGTATCTCTGCTGCAACGAAGGTGAAGAAATGAGTTCGCTGCGACCTACATTTAATCGCCGCAGAGCTCGGCAGAATCCGCTCCTTAACTTTGATCCGATTCTTACCGCTGCCGTTGTTGTATTACTGATCTTTGGCACGCTTCTGGTTTATGCCGCAACGAGAAATTGGTATGCCGCAGCTGGATTAGACCCACAATATTATTTAAAGCGCCACATCATTAACATCGTGATTGGAGTTCTCCTTGCGTGGGGAACTACCGTGATCGATTACCGATTACTGCGTGCCTACATGCCCTTTGTCTGGGGCATCGGAGTATTTGGTCTGATTATTGTTCTGATTCCACACCTGGGCAGCACAGTGAACGGCGCCAAAGCCTGGATCTCTTTTCCCGGTGGCTTTCAAGTGCAGCCGGCAGAGCTTGCGAAGATTTCGATCATTGTAGGAATGTCGATGGTCCTTGCTGAGCGCACCCATGGTCGCGATGATCCTGGCCATCAAGATGTGTTGCGTGCGTTGGCGATTGCAGCGATCCCAGTAATTTTGATTCTCTTGCAACCAGATATGGGAACGGTATTCATCATTAGTGGTGCAATCGTCGCCATGATCGCAGTATCCGGTGCACCATCTCGATGGGTTGTAGCGCTGCTACTAGTAGCCGTCATTGGAGGATTTACCGCAGTCAAAGTTGGCGTGATTAATGATTACCAATTAAAGCGATTGCAATCCTTTGTCAATCCCGGTGCAGATAGTCAGGGCAGTGGTTATCAATTGCGCCAAGCAAGAATTACCGTGGGTTCTGGCGGATTAGTGGGCACTGGTCTCTTTAAGGGACCACAAACAAATGGTCGCTTTGTACCGGAACAACAGACTGACTTTATTTTTACAGTAGCTGGTGAAGAGACTGGATTCTTAGGATGTGGCTTAATTTTATTGCTCTTTGGCACCATCATTATTCGCGCATTCTCGATTGCAAATCGCACCAATGATCCATTTGGCAGATTGGTATGCACTGGAGTAATTGCATGGTTCGCATTCCAGATATTTGAGAACATTGGAATGACAATGGGGCTTATGCCGATGACCGGCGTGCCCCTTCCATTCCTCTCTTATGGTGGATCGAGCATGTTCGCGAATCTGATTGGCATTGGCCTCCTACAAAATGTTCATGCTCGTTTACGAGGGTAATTCGGCTGATTTAGCGCGGAATTCGCAAACTTTCCTATTTTGGCTCTGATCTGTCATACTTGCTCTACGTCCAGCGCGGCGCGCGACATCAGTTGCGATAACGGCCAAGCGCGGAATAGAAGAGATTTTCTTACAGAGATTGTCTTACCAGGATTTGCTCGACAGTTTTATTCTGATTCTGAAGAGCCAGAGCGCGTTCACCTGAACGCATAGAGGATTTGGTGCCATGGCTATACAGCCAAAAACACCGCGCAAGCGTGCGGTTAAGAAGAGTAAGTCGGAAGTTGCCCCCGAAGTCAGTGGCGATGAAGAAGTCACACCGAAAAAGGGTCGTGCTGCTTCCATTCCTGTTCCAGTTTTCCAAGCAGCCGATGCAAAGGCACCTCGTGCTACGCGGGCTAAGAAGAGCGAAGAAGTTGTCGCCGAATCAGCTGCAAGTGATGAGGGCGCAGATAGCAATGAGAGCGAAGAGAGCAAGAACCGCCGTCGCCGTCGTCGCGGAGGACGCGGTCGTCGCCGCGGAGGCGCTGCAACCGAGAGCAGTGAAGAGAATTCTCAAGAGAGTACAAGTGAAGATGCAGGAGAAGAGGGTGGCGAAGGAGTCACTCATCGTCGCCGTCGCCGCCGTCGCGCTGCAGGTGAAGGTGTAACTCCAGGGGAGACCATTGAAGAAGATGGTGTCATCACCGTTGTTAAGGTCCGCGAAGTTCGCGAACGTCCAGCACGTCCGGAGCGCGCAGAGCGCAATGACCGAGGTCGCAATCGCCGTACCCGCGAACCACGTAGTGAATATCGCGAGCCTTATCGTCGTCGCGGCACCATTCTTACCGATAGCGAATTTCTAGCTCGTCGTGAGAATGTCGATCGCGAAATGGTGGTTCGCCAGATTGCAGATCGCACACAGATTGCAGTGATTGAAGACAATGTCATGGTTGAGCATTACGTCAACCGTAATAGCAACGTCTCTTATGTCGGCAACGTCTATTTGGGTCGAGTACAGAATGTGCTCCCCAGCATGGAAGCTGCCTTCGTTGATATCGGCAAGGGTCGCAACGCAGTTCTTTATGCCGGTGAAGTGAATTGGGATGCAGCAGGAATTTCCGATACCCAGTCACGCAAAATCGAAACAGTATTAAAGACTGGTCAGCCAGTTTTGGTTCAAGTAACAAAAGATCCAATTGGCCAGAAGGGCGCTCGCCTTACTAGTCAGATCTCACTTCCAGGTCGTCACTTGGTTTATGTTCCCGGTGGTGGAATGAGTGGAATCAGTCGTCGCTTGCCAGAAGAAGAGCGCACTCGTCTTAAGAGTATTTTGAAAGATCTGATTCCGGAAGAAGCTGGCGTCATCGTACGTACCGCTGCCGAAGGTGTATCTGCGGAAGATCTAGAGAGCGATGTAGTTCGTTTGAAGGCGCAATGGCAGGACATCATCGCAAAGTCAGAGAATCCAAATTTCCATGCACCAGCACTTCTCTACGCAGAACCCGATCTCGGTGTTCGCGTTATTCGCGATATCTTCAATGAAGATTTCCGCAAGCTCACAATCCAAGGCGATCAAGCGTGGAATGAAATCACTGAATACCTCAACTTCATTGCACCTGAGCTGGGCAAGAAGGCTGAGAAGTACACCGGCACCGGCGATCTCTTCGCAGATTACCGAGTCGATGAGCAACTCTCTAAGGCATTTGATCGCAAGGTTTACCTACCATCGGGTGGTTCATTAGTAATCGATCGTACTGAAGCAATGATCGTGATCGATGTCAACACCGGTAAATTCATTGGTAAGGGCGGCAATCTCGAAGACACTGTTACTAAAAATAACTTGGAAGCAGCAGAAGAAATTGCACGTCAATTGCGTCTGCGCGACCTCGGTGGAATTGTTGTTATCGACTTTATCGACATGATCCTTGAATCTAACCGCGAGTTGGTTCTGCGCCGTTTGGTGGAGTGCCTTGGTCGCGATCGCACCAAGCATCAAGTCGCTGAAGTTACCTCACTTGGTTTAGTGCAGATGACGCGCAAACGCGTTGGCCAAGGCTTAATCGAAGCCTTCTCCACTACCTGCGATAGTTGCGGTGGTCGTGGAATTCACATTCACACCGATCCAGTCAAACTTGTTGCAACCACACCATTTGCTGGATCACATTCGGCACATGAAGTTGATGAAGATGATCACTCATCGGATTCTTCTGATCAATCTGAGAGCGATTCCACTGATAGTGATTCCACTGATATCGATTCAACTGAGGCAGAAGAGAGTGTTGCTGAAGTCTCAACTGTGAAGGTCGAAGTAGGCACTCGTCGCCGACGTCGCGCCGTCAGTACTGGGGTAGTCACGCCAGGAAGTGCTTCCTAAGCCCACGATTTGACCGGCTCGGGCGTAAGTCCGTACCCTAAGCCTCTACCCCCGAGAAGTTCATTGGAGTAAACACTGTGTATGCAATTGTGAAAGCTGGCGGTCGCCAAGAGAAAGTGGCCGTTGGAGACACAGTCGTGGTCGATCGCATCGATGGCGCTGCTGGTTCCACTGTTACTTTCCCTGCTCTTCTCGTGGTTGATGGTGCAACTGTCACCACTGATCCTAAGGTTCTCTCTGGCGTGAAAGTTACCGCTGAAGTTCTCGATGAGAGCAAGGGTCCAAAGATTCACATCCTTCGTTACAAGAGCAAGACTGGCTATCGCCGTCGTCAAGGTTTCCGTTCGAAGAACACCACTGTAAAAATCACTGCTATTAACGGCGTTAAGTAAAGAGGAGTTGAGAAATGGCAAGTAAGAAAGGTGTCTCGTCTACCCGAAACGGTCGCGATTCCAATGCGCAGTACCTCGGCATCAAGCGCTTTGCTGGCCAGATTGTTAACAGCGGCGAGATCTTGGTTCGCCAACGTGGAACTCACTTTCACCCAGGTAAGAATGTCGGCATCGGCAAAGATGACACACTCTTTGCACTTGCAGCAGGCAGCGTTGAATTCGGTCGCGCACGTGGTCGTCGAGTAGTGAATGTAGTTCCAGCTATTTAATTACGGTTCTCATAAAAAGCGGGCCGGCGATGTCGGACCCGCTTTTTTATTTTCTAGATCTCTATCAGCAAGGAAGGGAAGGAGCAGACCATGACAACATTTGTTGATCGTGCCACGCTCCACCTTGCTGCCGGAAAAGGCGGCGACGGTTGCGTCTCAGTTCACCGTGAAAAATTTAAGCCACTGGGTGGACCAGATGGTGGCAATGGTGGTCGCGGTGGCGACATTCGTTTAGTGGTTGATACCAACATGACCACACTCCTTGATTACCACCACTCACCACATCGCAAAGCAACATCGGGTCGTGCCGGTTATGGCGATCGCAAAGATGGACCAGCTGGCGAAGATCTCACACTCTTAGTTCCTAATGGCACCGTTGTTCTCAATAGCAATGGCGAAATCTTGGCTGACTTAGTTGGCGCCGGAACTGTTTTTATGGCGGCACAAGGCGGTAATGGTGGGCTAGGAAATGCTGCGCTCTCATCATCAAAGCGTCGCGCACCAGGCTTTGCACTTCTCGGCGAACCAGGTGAAGAGCGCACATTGATGCTCGAACTCAAGAGCGTTGCAGACATTGCACTAGTTGGTTATCCAAGTGCTGGTAAGTCATCACTTATTGCATCAATCTCTGCTGCGCGGCCAAAGATTGCTGATTATCCATTTACAACTCTGGTGCCAAATCTAGGAGTTGTCCGTGCCGGTGAGGCGCGATTCACTGTTGCCGATGTGCCAGGACTTATTCCTGGTGCTAGCCAAGGTAAAGGTTTAGGTCTGGAATTCTTGCGCCACGTAGAACGCTGCGTTGCACTTGTGCACGTTCTCGATTGTGGAACGTTGGAAACCGATCGTAATCCAATCGCAGATTTAGAAATTATCGAGAATGAGCTCGCGCAATATGGCGGGTTAGAAGATCGACCACGCATTGTTGCTCTGAATAAAGTTGATCTACCTGATGGCCAAGCAATGGCTGACATGGTGGAGGCTCAACTCAAAGAGCGCGGTTATGAGACTTATCAAGTTTCTGCTGCATCTCACATTGGTCTGCAAGAACTTATCTATGCCATGTCGCGCTTAGTTGAAAAGTCACGCCATGATGCAGTTTCTGAAGAGCGCACTCGCATTGTCTTGCGACCAATTGCAGTTGATGATTCGGGCTTCACTGTTGTCGCAAATAAGGATGGTTCATTCTCTGTCTCTGGTAAGAAGCCAGAGCGTTGGGTGCGACAGACTGACTTTAAGAATGCCGAAGCAATTGGTTACTTAGCCGATCGTTTGGCGCAACTGGGAGTCGAGCGCGATCTCTTCCGTAAGGGTGCGATGGCTGGTGTTGAAGTTCGCATCGGTGAAGGTGAAGCAGCAGTCGTCTTTGATTGGGAACCAACGATCGAAGCAGGAGCTGAGTTACTGGGCACGCCTCGTGGTGAAGATGGACGCCTTGAATCACCATGGCGCGTTGAGCCACGCCAAGCAGATCAGCTCAGCGATGATGAGATTGCGAAACAATGGGAGTACAACGTGGTTGATCCCCACACCCCGGACATTATTGAAGCGAGTACCGAAGCGGAGGAGAAGTAATGCGTAGCGACATCACGACTGCAAAGCGCATTGTTATCAAGATCGGCTCCTCCTCACTTACCGGCAAAGCTGGTGCGCAATTAGATCCTGCATCAGTTGAAAAATTAGTCAGTGTTGTTGCAGCCGCTCGTGCGCGAGGTGCTGAAGTCTGCGTTGTTTCATCCGGTGCCATTGCGGCTGGACTTGCCCCATTGGGATTGAAAGTGCGCCCAACTGATTTGGCAACACAACAAGCTGCGGCATCAGTAGGGCAGGGCCTGCTCATCCATCGCTATACCGAAGCTTTTGCCCAACATAAAATCACAGCATCGCAGGTTCTGATTACTACTGAAGACATTGTGCGCCGCTCTCATTATCAGAATGCAAAGCGCACACTAGATAAATTGCTAGCACTCGGCGTCGTGCCTGTTATTAATGAGAATGACTCAGTCGGAACAGGTGAGATTCGCTTCGGAGATAACGATCGCTTAGCTGCCTTGGTTGCACTTCTCATCGGTGCAGATTTATTGGTATTGGTTTCTGACATCGATTCACTCTATGACGCACCGCCAACTCAGAGTGGCGCCAAGCGCATCGCGGATGTGAAGAATGTCAGTGAGCTCAACGATGTTGTATTAGGTGGCGCAGGATCTGCCGGTGTGGGTAGCGGCGGAATGGTTACTAAAGTTGAAGCAGCACGCATTGCCACTACATCGGGAATTGCAATGCTGCTTACTTCCCTTGAGCAATCAGCTAGCGCTCTCTCTGGTGAAGATTTCGGAACTTACTTTCATGCCGTAGCTGGCCATGCCAGTTCACGACTGCTCTGGTTGGCGCATGCTGCAACACCACATGGTCGATTAATTCTCGATGCCGGAGCCACAACTGCAATTCTCGAACGTGGTACTTCGCTCTTGCCTGCCGGCGTCACAGCCGTAGAAGGTGAATTTAATGCAGGAGATACCGTTGAAATTATCGGTGCAACTGGTGCAGTAATCGCCCGCGGTTTAGTGGCCTTTGATGCCAGCGAAATCCCTCAACTATTGGGTCGCTCCACCAAGGAGATTGCAAAATCACTCGGTGCCGAATACGAGCGCGAACTCGTACATCGCGACGATTTAGTTCTGCTCTAACTTACTTTTTATTGGGCAGGGCACGAGCAATGTCATGCAATACCGCTGCGGTATAGGACTCGTTGTCGCCATTCTTAGTTGGCTCATCGCTGAGTTTCACAATTACTGTGTGCGTACTTGGCTCGATAAATACATATTGACCATGTAGCCCCATCATCAGATTGGAATCTGAGTATGGATGCCAGATCTGTGCGCCATAACCCCAATTGCGATCGAGAGTCACCTTGCTTGTTGTTAGACGCTTCATCCAATTAGCATCGATCAAATTGGCACCGCCGATACTTGATGCACCATTGTTGAGAAGCAGTTGACCCATTCGGGCATAGTCACGTGCTGCGGCATTGAAGCAGCAGAATGTTTTCTCTTGACCACCGATGCGATCGACATTCCAAGTAGCTGCATATTCAGCACCAACTGGGGCCCAGAAAGATTTACTGAAGTAATCGGCTAATTTCTCGCCAGTGATCTTCTTGATCACCATGCCCAACATTTGGGTATCGATGCTGCGATAGTCCGCCTTGGTGCCTGGAGTTGAATCCATACGGCGATTGTTCTTCATAAAGTAATTCAAATCTGTGGTTGCATACATCTGGGCAATTGCAACGCCCCAGCCCGCTGGTCCATCTGGATAGTTATCGAGTGCGGCAACACCACCGCTCATGTCGAGCAGATCAGAGATCTTTACTTGGTCAAAATTTGTGCCGGCTTTAAATTCTGGAAGAACACTGACAAAGGTATCGCTCTCTTTTAACTTACCTTCGCTAATTAATTTACCGATCATGAGCGAGGTCATTGTTTTGGCTACGGAGTAAGAAGGCAGCAGTGAGCTCTCACTCTTGCCATTGCGATACTTCTCATAAGTAATCGCACCATCGCGAATAATCAGAAATGCATTGGTCTGGGTGCGTTCGAGGAATGAGTCGAATGAGATCTTCTCTTTATTCCACATCACCGTCTCTGGGACTTCCGGTGCGCCAATCGCCCAAGGGTGTTTAGAAGCACTTGGTGCAATTGTGTGAGCGGGCATCAAAAATGGAGTTTTGGAAGCCGGAGCCAATGCGAGGCGAATCGAAGAGATCGGCTCGGGGTAGCGAATAACAGATGTCAGTGCAAAGAGCGCCACATAAATGGTGGCAAGGACGATAAAGAGATTTCGCAGGGTCTTAAATAATTTGCTCACGAAGAAATGCTATCGCCCGATAGGCTTATTACATGGGCGCAACCACTCTGGTGAATGATTTAGCTGACACTGCGCGTCGGGCTGCTCGGACACTCACCACTGCATCGAGCGCTGATCGCAAAGGTGCACTTCTTGCGATTGCAGCTGAGATCGAAGCGCGAGCCAGTGAGATTAGCGCCGCAAATGCAATCGACATTGAACGTGGCAAGGCAGAGGGAATGCATCCGCAACTGCTCGATCGATTGCTGCTGACTAGTGATCGCATTGCTGGAATTGCTAATGGGGCTCGCTTAGTTTCAGAGCTACCAGATCCATTGCAGCGCACACTTCGCGAATCGAGCCTTCCTAATGGACTTCATTTGCGCCAAGTATCGGTGCCCTTTGGTGTGGTCGGAATGGTTTATGAAGCACGCCCAAATGTCACAGTAGATGCTGCAGTCATTCTCCTTATGTCAGGAAATGCAGCGCTCCTTCGCGGTTCATCAAGTGCAGCAAATAGCAATGCCATTTTGGTCGATGTTATGCGCAGCGCTCTTAAGCGCACAACTATTTCACCCGATGTGATTCAACTAGTTCCCTCTGATTCTCGCGACACAGTTAAGGCTCTGCTCAATGCTCGCGGCAAAGTTGACTTAGTGATTCCACGGGGGAGCGCCGCGCTGATTCGCATGGTGGTAGATGAGTCGAGCGTTCCAACAATTGAAACTGGCGCCGGTGTCTGCCATGTTTACGTGGATAAGGAAGCTGATTTAGATAAAGCGATTCCAATTCTTCTTAACTCAAAAACACATCGACCAAGTGTTTGCAATGCCGCTGAAACACTTCTCGTTCATGAAAGCGTTGCTTCACAGTTCTTGCCGACTGCAATTTCAGCCCTTCACGATGCTGGCGTAATTCTCCATTGTGATGGGCAATCACTTGCAGTGGCGCGTGGGCTGAGTATCGAAGCCTCACTTGCAACAGATGAGAATTTTGCAACTGAATATGGCGTCATGGAGATGAATGTCGCAGTGGTTGCATCACTTGATGGCGCAATGGATCACATCTTGAAATTTGGAACAAATCACACCGAAGCAATCGTCACCGAATCAAAGGATGCGGCGGCACGATTTATCGCACTCTCCGATGCGGCTGCAGTCATGGTTAATGCATCGACGCGATTTACCGATGGCGAGCAGATGGGCTTTGGCGCTGAGATCGGCATCTCCAACCAGAAATTGCATGCTCGCGGACCAATGGGATTAGAGCAGATGACCACAACTACCTGGATTGTCACTGGCACTGGCCAGATTCGCAGTTAATCTCTTTCGTAATTAGAATAGCCAGATGAGCAGCCTCTCCCGAAGTGATGTCGCTAATTTGGCGCGCTTGGCCCGCATCGACATGAGCGATTCTGAATTAGATGCACTCTCCGGCGAGCTCGATGTCATTCTTAACGCAGTTGCTCGCGTGCAAGAAGTTGCCCGACCAGATATCGAAGCAACTTCCCACCCATTGCCTTTGAAGAATGTCTATCGCCCAGATGTAGTACAACCAAGTTTAAGTAATGCCGAAGCACTCTCCGGTGCACCGGCCAGTGAAGATGAACGCTTTCGAGTTCCACAAATTTTGGGTGAAGAAGCATGATTCGCAAGAGTGCAGTGGAGATGGCGGCAGCCCTTTCCAAGGGAGAGACAACTTCAGTTGCACTCACACAGGAGCACTTAGATCAAATCGCTGCCGTCGATGGCGCAGTCCATGCCTTTCTCCATGTTGATACTGAAGGTGCATTAGCGCAGGCAAGTGCAATTGATAAGGCACGCGCTGCTGGTGAGAAGTTATCGCCACTTGCTGGAATTCCATTAGCCCTTAAAGATGTTTTAACGCAAAAGGGAGTACCGACAACCTGCGGATCAAAGATCCTGGAAGGTTGGCGTCCGCCGTATGACTCAACCGTTGTCACCAATTTAAAGCGCGCAGGCATTGTTATTTTAGGTAAGACCAACATGGATGAATTCGCCATGGGTTCATCTACCGAAAATTCTGCATACGGCCCAACCCATAATCCTTGGGATCTCACTCGAATTCCTGGCGGCTCAGGTGGTGGATCATCAGCGGCACTTGCGGCATTTGAAGCACCACTTGCCATTGGCACAGATACTGGTGGATCAATTCGCCAACCTGCAGCGGTAACTGGAACTGTTGGAGTAAAGCCAACATACGGTGGCGTTTCCCGATACGGCCTAGTTGCATTCTCATCTAGCTTGGATCAAGCCGGTCCGTGCGCGCGTACTGTTTTAGATACTGCACTTTTACACGAAGCAATTGCCGGTCACGATGTACGTGATGCAACAAGTATTAATGCACCAGTGCCACAGGTTGTTGCTGCGGCAAAATCAGGCGATGTTAAAGGTTTAAAGATCGGCGTTATTAAGGAACTCAACGGCGATGGTTATCAAGCAGGTGTGCGCACTCGCTTTGATGAATCACTTCAATTGCTGGCTGCAGCTGGGGCTGAAATTATTGAAGTCTCCTGCCCAAATTTTGAATATGCACTTGCCGCCTATTACTTAATTGCACCAAGTGAGTGCTCCTCTAATTTGGCACGCTTTGATGCCATGCGTTATGGAATTCGAGTCGGCGATGAGGCTGGCGCATCGGCAGAATCGGTCATGAACCTCTCTCGCGAAGTTGGCTTTGGCCGCGAAGTAAAGCGACGGATCATTCTCGGCACTTATGCCCTCTCATCAGGTTATTACGATGCTTACTACGGTAGCGCGCAGAAAGTTCGTACTCTTATCACTCAAGATTTCATTCGGGCATTTGAGAAGTGCGATGTATTGGTATCACCGACTTGTCCAACTACTGCATTTAAGATCGGTGAGAAGGCAAGTGATCCACTTGCGATGTACCTCAATGACATTGCAACTATTCCAGTAAACATGGCTGGCATTGGCGGTATGAGTCTTCCGTGCGGATTAGCTCCAGAAGATGGTCTGCCAGTTGGTTTCCAAATCATGGCTCCAGCAATGCAAGATCAACGGATGTACTCGGTTGGCGCAGCACTTGAAGCGGCCCTTCTTTCGAAGTGGGGCGCACCGCTGCTCTCACAAATTCCAGCGTTAGCGGGAAGCAAATGAGTCCAATTACTTATGATGAAGTTCTCACAAAGTACGAACCAGTACTTGGGTTAGAAGTTCACGTTGAACTCAACACAAAATCTAAAATGTTCTGTGGTTGCACCACTGAATTTGGTGGCGCACCTAATACTCAGACCTGTCCGGTCTGCTTAGGAATGCCTGGCGCACTTCCCGTTGTCAATGAGAAGGCGATTGAATCCACGATCTTGATTGGCCTAGCTCTCAATTGTTCGATCGCGCCATTTAGTCGCTTCGCCCGCAAGAATTACTTCTATCCAGATATGCCAAAGAATTTCCAGATCTCGCAGTACGACGAACCGATCTGCGTTAATGGTTATGTTGATGTCGCCATCGATACCGATGATGGACCACAGACTTTCCGCGTTGAGATCGAACGCGTGCACATGGAGGAAGACACTGGAAAGTCACTCCACGTCGGTGGCGCTACTGGTCGCATTCACGGCGCTGATTACTCACTTATTGATTATAACCGCGCTGGTATTCCGTTGGTGGAAATTGTTACCAAAATTATTCCTGGCACTGGAAAATATGCGCCAGAAGTTGCCAAGGCTTATGTTGCAGAGCTTCGCGATATCTTGCGTTCGCTCGGCGTGAGCGATGTTCGCATGGAGCAAGGCTCATTGCGCTGCGATGCCAACGTTTCACTTCGCCTGATCGGTGTAGAAACTTTAGGAACTCGTAGCGAAACCAAGAATGTGAACTCGCTGCGTTCGGTGGAGCGTGCAATTCGCGGTGAAATGATTCGCCATGCTGAGTTACTCAATAAAGGCGAGAAGGTAAAGCAAGAGACTCGCCACTTCCAAGAAGATACTGGCCTGACTCGCAGTGGTCGCTCAAAAGAGCAGGCCGAAGATTATCGATATTTCCAAGAGCCAGATTTGGTTCCAGTTGCACCAGATGCATCATGGATTGAAACACTGCGCGCCGGTCTGCCAGAGCAACCAACGCTTCGTCGCAAGCGGCTACAGAGTGAGTGGTCAGTTCCGGATAAAGAGATGGCTGCGATGATTAATGCTGATGCACTCGACATTGTCGAAGCAACGGTAAAACTCGGCGCAGATCCAGCCAAGGCCCGTAGCTGGTGGCTAGGTGAAATTTCTCGTTTAGCTAATGAGCGCGAGGTAGCACTCACAGATCTTCCAATTTCACCTACCGATGTTGCAGCGATTGTTGCGCTCATTGCAGAAGGTGAATTGACCGACAAGTTAGCGCGCCAAGTTATTGAAGGCGTTGTCGCAGGGGAGGGCACTCCTGCCCAAGTAATCGCAGCGCGCGGCTTCAAAGTCGTTAATGATGATTCTGCACTCCTTGCTGCAATTGAAGTTGCATGTGCGGCGCAACCTGAGACTGCACAGAAAGTGCGCGATGGTCATTTACCAGCAGCCGGCGCCCTCATTGGAATTGTGATGAAAGAAACGAAGGGACAGGCCGACGCTGCGCGAGTACGTGAGTTACTTTTGCAGCACTTGGGCCATACCATTTAGCCATGAGCAACATGAAGCCACGATCTGGATTAGTAACAGATGGCATGGAACGTGCACCAGCACGTGGCATGTTGCGCGCAGTGGGAATGGGCGATGCGGATTGGGTGAAGCCACAAATTGGTATCGCATCTTCGTGGAATGAAATTACGCCTTGCAATCTCTCACTCGATCGCTTAGCAAAAGCTGCGCGTCAAGGCGTTATTGATGCCGGCGGATTCCCAATGCAATTTGGCACGATCTCTGTCTCTGATGGAATTTCAATGGGCCATGAAGGAATGCATTACTCACTAGTTTCGCGCGAAGTTATTGCCGACTCGGTTGAAACAGTGATGCAAGCAGAGCGTCTCGATGGCATGGTGACATTTGCTGGTTGCGATAAGTCTTTGCCAGGAATGATGATGGCAGCAGCACGTATCGATGTTGCAAGTGTCTTTGTTTATGCCGGCTCCACTCTGCCAGGCAATGTCGATGGCCGCGATGTCACAATCATCGATGCGTTTGAAGCAGTTGGTGCATGTGCTCGCGGACTTATTCCGCAATCAGAGGTAGATAAAATTGAACGCGCAATCTGTCCAGGTGAAGGCGCTTGTGGTGGCATGTACACCGCAAACACCATGGCAACAGTGGGTGAAGCAATTGGTCTCTCACTTCCTGGCTCTGCTGCGCCACCAGCTGTTGATCGTCGCCGCGATGCTTACTCAGTACAAGCTGGCGCTGCAGTTGTTGAACTGATTCGCCAAGGAATTACTACCCGACAGATTCTTACTAAGCGTGCATTTGAAAATGCGATCACATCAGTTATGGCACTAGGTGGTTCCACAAATGCAGTTCTGCACTTACTAGCTATTGCCCACGAAGCACGAGTAGATCTCACCCTCGATGATTTCCATCGCATCGGTTCCAAGGTTCCACTACTTGGCGATCTCAAGCCCTTTGGCAGATTTGTTATGAGCGATGTCGACAAGGTCGGTGGAATTCCAGTTGTACTCAAAGCACTTCTTGATGCTGGCTTACTTCACGGAGATTGCTTAACAGTTACTGGCAAGACTATGGCTGAGAATTTAGAACACATTGCACCGCCAGATCCTGATGGCGAAATCCTTTACGCAAGCAAGAAGCCGTTCTCACAGAGTGGTGGCATTACTATTCTTGGCGGTTCTCTTGCGCCAGAAGGTGCTGTCACTAAAGTTGCTGGAATCGGCGTCGATGAATTCGAAGGCTCGGCTCGAGTATTTGAACGCGAACAAGCTGCTATGGATGCACTCGAAGATGGCACGATTCAAGCCGGCGATGTAGTTGTTATTCGTTACGAAGGACCAAAGGGCGGTCCTGGCATGCGCGAAATGTTAATGATTACTGGTGCAATCAAAGGCGCTGGCTTA
Organism: Actinomycetes bacterium; assembly: GCA_037133535.1. Lineage (GTDB taxonomy): Bacteria > Actinomycetota > Actinomycetes > Nanopelagicales > Nanopelagicaceae > WLQV01. The sequence goes on along the minus strand of JBAXNY010000006.1, from coordinate 6,999 downwards.
GGTAAATCAGTTCTTCTACTTACTGATGGACGATTCTCTGGTGGAACAACTGGTCTCTGCGTCGGTCACGTTGCACCAGAAGCAGTAGATGGTGGACCGATTGCACTTGTACGAGATGGCGATCGCATTCGCATTAATACAATTACCCGCACCTTAGATTTATTAGTGGACCCTAAGGAACTTGCAGAACGGCGCAAGAATTTCGTGCCGATTCCGCATAAGTACACCACCGGAGTTTTGGCGAAGTACTCGAAGCTGGTCGGCTCGGCCAGTAAAGGCGCGGTCTGCGACTAGCCCCTGTGGTCTGGGTCTCAGGAAGTGAGAAGCAAATCTCACCTCTTGACTCATTCCCCTTCCTGTTGGAGAATAAGGCCATGCAATCAACTCGCGCTCTCGTAATTTCAGTGGTGGTGATTCGATAGCGCGTGCCTTTTTGACACACGCGCCCTCAGTAATCTGAGGGTTTTTTCATTTAGAAAAGCTTTTACTAAAAGGTTTGTAAAGAAGGTTCTAAATAAAGAAAGGGAAGGAGGAAGGCGATGACAACCGCACATGTACCAACTGCGAATGGCAGCGCAATGAATGGGGCGACCGCATTGGTGAAGAGCCTTGAAGCATCTGGCGTTGATGTGATGTTTGGTATTCCTGGCGGCGCCATTCTTCCTGCCTACGATCCAATTTTTGATTCCACCATCCGCCACATCCTGGTTCGCCACGAACAAGGTGCCGGACATGCCGCAACAGGTTATGCCCAAGTCACTGGCCGCGCTGGTGTCTGTATCGCAACCTCTGGTCCAGGTGCCACAAACTTAGTAACACCACTTGCCGATGCTGCAATGGATTCAGTTCCCGTTGTTGCAATCACTGGTCAAGTTCCTTCTGCTGCGATTGGTACCGATGCCTTCCAAGAGGCCGACATTCGCGGAATCACGATGCCATTTACTAAGCACAATTACTTAGTAACAAACCCGGATGATATTCCACGCGCAATTGCTGAGGCTTTCCACATCGCTACTACTGGACGTCCTGGTCCAGTTCTCGTTGACATTGCAAAAGATGCCTTGCAGGCGATGACGAAATACAACTGGCCAACAAATCTTTCCCTCGCAGGGTACAAGCCACGTAATACACCTGCAGCACAATCAATTTCTGATGCTGCTGCGTTAATTACCCAGAGCTCGAAGCCAGTCTTCTATGTTGGTGGCGGCGTAATTAAAGCCAATGCCTCCGCCGAACTTCGCCAACTCGCTGAATTACTTGGCGCACCTGTTGTTACAACCTTGATGGCGCGCGGTGCATTTCCTGACTCACATCCATTGCACATGGGTATGCCGGGCATGCATGGCACTGTTGCGGCAGTTACTGCATTGCAAAAGGCAGATCTCTTAATCACTTTAGGTGCGCGATTTGATGATCGCGTTACTGGAAAACTTTCCACCTTCGCAGTTAATGCCAAGATCATTCATGCCGATATCGATCCAGCTGAAATTGGTAAGAATCGCCATGCCGATGTAGCCGTTGTTGGAGATGTAAAAGAGACTATTGCCGCACTCATTCCTGCCCTGAAGAGTGCGTTGGCGAAGAACCAACCGGATCTTGCGCCGTGGCTGCGCCAAATGAATTCTTTGAAATCAACCTATCCACTCGGTTACGACATTCCTTCCGATGGTTCGCTATCGCCACAATTAGTTATCGAACGCATCGGAAAGATGTCTGATGCAAACACGATCTATGCCGCAGGTGTTGGACAACATCAGATGTGGGCATCGCAATTTATCTCTTACGAGAAGCCACGTACTTGGCTTAACTCTGGCGGCGCCGGAACTATGGGTTATGCAGTTCCTGCTGCAATGGGCGCAAAAGTTGGCGCACCTGACACAACTGTGTGGGCAATCGATGGCGATGGCTGCTTCCAAATGACTAATCAAGAGTTAGTTACTTGCGCACTCAATAACATTCCAATCAAGGTAGCGATCATTAATAATGAATCACTCGGCATGGTTCGCCAGTGGCAGACTCTCTTCTACGACAGTCGCTACTCCAATACATCTTTAGAGTCCAAGCGCGTTCCTAACTTCCCAATGTTGGCTGAGGCTATGGGCTGCGTTGGACTCTCTTGTGAGCGTCCGGAAGATCTCGATAAGACCATCGAGAAGGCGATGTCGATCAATGATCAACCAGTTGTTGTGGATTTCCGTGTTCATCGCGATGCAATGGTCTGGCCGATGGTTGCTGCCGGAACTTCCAATGATGAAATCATGATTGCTCGCGCTACGGCGCCCGACTGGGATTCGCAGGAACTCTAATGGCCCTCGCGCGCAGTCAACATACTTTAGAAGTTCTCGTCGAGAACTCACCTGGCGTTCTTGCACGTGTAGCGGGGCTCTTCTCGCGCCGCGCATTCAACATTGATTCACTGAATGTTGGCCCAACCCAAGATCCCACGATTTCTAAGATGATCATTGTGATCGGGGTAGAGGGTCATTCACTCGAGCAAGTGATCGCCCAGCTCGATAAATTAATTAGCGTTATTTCTATTAAAGAGATCACCACCGGCACCACTCACCAAGTAACTGACACTCAACCCGACTACCAGAACTAAATCCTTAACTACCAACCGCATAGAAAAGAAGGAGCATAAAATGGCCACGATGTATCACGATGAGGATGCAGACCTTTCCATCATCCAAGCACGCAAAGTTGCAGTGATTGGTTATGGCTCACAGGGCCATGCCCACGCGTTGAACTTGCGTGATTCAGGTGTTGATGTGCGAGTTGGTTTAGCTGAAGGATCAAAGTCACGCGCTAAGGCAGAAGCAGAAGGCTTGCGCGTAGTCACAGTTGCAGAGGCTGTTAAAGAAGCAACTGTCATCATGATCCTTGCACCAGACCCAGTCCAGCGCCACATCTTTGCCGAATCAATTGCACCAAATCTCAAAGATGGCGATGCAGTCTTCTTCGGTCACGGATTTAGCATTCGCTTCGGTTACATCAAGGCACCAGCCAACGTTGATGTCTGCATGGTTGCACCAAAGGGCCCAGGCCATTTAGTGCGTCGTGAATATGCTGCCGGTCGCGGTGTTCCAGTAATCGTTGCAGTAGAACAAGATTCAACTGGCAATGCCTGGCCACTCACTCTCTCTTACGCAAAGGCCATTGGCGGTCTTCGCGCAGGTGGAATTCTCACTACCTTTACGGAAGAGACTGAGACCGATCTATTTGGTGAGCAAGCAGTTCTCTGTGGTGGCGCCTCACAGTTGGTTATGTATGGCTTTGAAACGCTAGTAGAAGCTGGTTACCAACCAGAAGTTGCATACTTTGAGTGCCTACACGAACTTAAGTTGATCGTTGACTTGATGTACGAAGGCGGAATTGCAAAGCAGCGCTGGTCAGTTTCTGACACTGCTGAATATGGTGATTACGTTTCAGGTCCACGTGTCATCGATCCAAGTGTTAAAGAGAACATGAAGAAGGTTCTCGCAGATGTTCAAAGTGGTGCTTTTGCTAAGCGCTTCATTGAAGATCAAGATAAGGGCGGCCCAGAGTTCAAGGCATTCCGCGAAAAGGGCGAGAAGCACATCATCGAAGGTGTGGGGCGCGAGCTTCGCAAGATGATGTCATGGGTTAAGGGCAACAACGATGATTACAAGGAAGGCAGTGCAGCGCGTGGCTAAACCTGTCGTATTAATTGCGGAAGAGTTAAGTCCTGCCACTTTGGAGGCACTTGGCCCAGATTTCGAAGTGCGCCATTGCGATGGTGCAAATCGAAGTGAGTTGCTTGCCGCCCTTGGTGCAGGAGTTGATGCAGTATTGATTCGCTCTGCCACCAAGATGGATGCAGAAGCAATTGCCGCAGCTAAAGGTTTACGCGTTATTGCACGTGCCGGTGTTGGTCTTGATAACGTTGAAATTCCAGCGGCAACTGCTGCTGGCGTCATGGTTGTTAATGCTCCAACTTCAAACATTGTTAGTGCCGCCGAATTAGCGATTGCGCTTCTTCTTGCAAGTGCTCGTCACATCTCACCAGCACACGCTGCGCTTCGGGCTGGTAAGTGGGCTCGTTCCAAGTACACCGGCGCTGAGTTATTTGAGAAGACACTTGGTGTTGTGGGATTTGGTCGTATTGGTCAACTCGTCGCACATCGCATGCAGGCATTTGGCATGAACGTCGTTGCCTACGATCCATATTTGCAACCAGCTCGTGCTGCGCAATTGGGCGTGGAGTTAGTTGAACTAGATGAGTTACTCAAGCGAAGTGATTTCATCACTATCCACTTGCCAAAAACAAAAGAGACTGCAAATCTCATCGGCGTTGAAGCGCTCAAGAAAGTAAAACCAGCGGTGCGCATTATCAATGCCGCACGTGGCGGCGTTCTTGATGAAGCAGCGCTCTACACCGCAATTACTGAAGGTCGCGTTGCAGGTGCCGGTCTTGATGTATTTTCCACTGAACCTTGCACCGATTCACCACTCTTTTCCCTTGATCAAGTTGTGGCAACACCACACCTTGGTGCATCAACTGATGAGGCCCAAGAGCGCGCTGGAATTGCAGTTGCAGTCTCAGTTCGTAAAGCACTTGCTGGCGAATTAGTTCCAGATGCAGTCAATGTTAAGGGTGGCTTAATTGCCGAAGAGATTCGTCCATCTTTGCCACTCGTGGAAAAACTTGGCGCAGTCCTCTTTGGTCTCTGCGGGGAAGTTCCAGTCAGCGTTGAAGTAGAGGTTCGTGGCGAAATTGCAGCATTTGATTGCTCGGTATTGGCAACCAGTGCTGCGGTTGGCTTACTCAATAAAGTTGGCGCCGAAGATGTTACTTATGTGAATGCACCAAGCATCGCGCAGGAGCGTGGCTTACAAACCACCGTCACAACAGAGGCTGCCTCACCAGATCACCGCAATGTGATTACTTTGAAGGCTGCACTTGGTGATGGACGCAAAGTTTCTGTCAGTGGCAATCTCTCTGGTATCCGTATGGTGCAGAAGTTAATCGCGGTCGATTCATTTGATCTCGACATCACTCCTACCAATCACTTGCTCTTTCTTCGCTACTCCGACCGCCCAGGCGTTGTCGGTGCAGTAGGAAATGCACTTGGTGGCTCCAGCATCAACATCGGTGGCATGCAGGTAGCACGTGATGAAGTTGGCGGAACAGCATTGATGGTCATCACCGTTGATTCACCAGTATCTGATGCAGTTCTTGCCAAGATCACTCAAGAGGTTGGCGCAACGTCAGCTCACTCTGTGTCGTTGGTGAACTAGCCATGGCGAAGAATTTCAACTTGGCAGTCATCGGTGGCGATGGCATTGGACCAGAAGTGGTTGCAGAGGGACTCAAAGTTCTCGATGCAGTGAGCGCCAAACATGGCGTGACATTTACCAAGAATAATTTCGAACTTGGCGCGGCCTATTGGCATAAGAGTGGCGAAGTTCTGCCTGACTCTGTTATGGCCGAAATTGCTAAGTCCGATGTTATTTTATTGGGAGCCATTGGCGATCCATCAGTTCCAAGTGGAATTCTCGAACGCGGTCTCTTATTGAAACTTCGTTTTGCATTTGATCACTACGTCAATCTTCGTCCAGCGCGCCTTTATCCTGGTGTTACATCACCACTTGCTGGTGTGAGTGAGATCGACTTCGTTGTAGTTCGCGAAGGCACTGAAGGTCCTTATGTTGGCGCCGGTGGCGTTCTTGCACTTGGCACCGATGCCGAAATTGCAACAGAGGAGAGTCTCAACACTCGTCGCGGTGCAGAGCGCGTCATTCGTGATGCATTTGCCCGTGCGAGCAAGCGACCACGTAAGAAGCTCACATTGGTACATAAAAACAATGTGCTCACTCGCGCTGGCAGTTTATGGACTCGTACCTTTAATGAAGTTGCCAAGGAGTTCCCAGAGATCAAGACTGATTACATCCACGTCGATGCCGCATCCATGTTCTTTGTTACCGATCCAGGGCGCTTCGATGTAGTTGTTACAGATAATCTCTTCGGCGATATCCTTACTGACATTGCAGCTGCAATCTGTGGCGGAATTGGCCGCGCTGCATCTGGCAACATCAATCCCACTGGCGCATTTCCTTCAATGTTTGAACCGGTACATGGCAGCGCACCTGACATTGCTGGCAAAGGCATAGCCGATCCAACTGCCACGATTATGAGCATCTCAATGATGCTCGAGCACTTAGGGCTATCCACTGCAGCCTCAGAAGTAGAGCGTGCGGTTGCGGCGGATTTATTAGCCAATGGCGCTAGTAAACGGAGCACCACACAAATCGGCGATTCAATCGCTGCTGCGGTAAAGGGATAAGAATGGCAATCACGATCAATCGTTCAACCCACTTAGTCAGCGATGCAGATCGCGCCGCGAAATTAGAGGCACCCGGATTCGGTAAGTACTACACCGATCACATGATCGTTGCCGAGTGGAGTCAAGACAGTGGTTGGTCAACACCAGAGTTAAAACCTTACGGACCAATCTCACTAGATCCAGCGGCGGCAGTTTTTCACTATGGCCAAGAAATCTTTGAAGGTCTCAAGGCTTACCGCCAACCAGATGGCAGCATCTCGCTCTTTCGTCCTGAAGCAAATGCAGCACGCTTTCAACGCAGCGCAGCTCGCTTAGCACTTCCAGAACTTCCGATCGAAACATTTGTAGAGAGCGTTGAAACTCTGGTGCGTGAAGATGCCGGTTGGGTTCCTAGCAAAGTAGGAGAGTCGCTCTACCTGCGCCCCTTTATGTTTGCTAGCGAAGTTGGACTCGGCGTTCGTCCATCAAATCGTGCGACATACATGTTGATTGCAACACCAGCTGCTGCATACTTCAATCCAGAGAAAGCAGTATCAGTCTGGATTTCCAAGGAATATGTTCGCGCAGTACAAGGTGGCACCGGCGAAGCAAAGTGTGGCGGAAATTATGCGGCTTCCCTTATCGCACAACGCGAAGCTGCTAAAGAGGGTTGTGACCAAGTGGTCTGGCTCGATGCAAAAGATCGTTATTGGGT